>JAQGIJ010000529.1 GCA_028291285.1 Phenylobacterium sp.
GGCTCTCACTTGGAAGCGACGACCCTGTTCATCCCACCTGACTTGCCTCAAGTCAGGAGGGACAGGGTCTAGCCGGCGGAGGTCGTTCCACCGAAGCTCATGCCGTCGATCAGGGTCCAGCGGTTGGTGTCCTTGGCGCGGAACCAGCCGGAGGAGGCCCAGGTTCCGCCGTCCACCGGGAGGGTCGCGCCGGTGACATAGTCGCTCATCTTCGAGGACAGGAAGACCGCGACATTGCCGCATTCGGAGTCGACGCCCTCACGGCCCATGGGGATCAGCCGGCGCCAGGCGTCCTGCTGCTCAGGCGTCTGCTCGGGCCAGGCCGAGGGGTTGACCGGACCCGTGCGGTTGCCGCGGTTGCCCGGCGTCGTGGTGTGGTCGGGGGCGATGGCGTTGACCCGGATGCCGTGCTCGGCAAGCTCGACGGCCATGGAGCGGGTGAAGCTGATCATGCCCGCCTTGCAGGCGGCGTAGACGGAGAACATCGGCGCCGCGCGCGAGCCTTCGATCGAGGTGACGTTGACGATCGAGCCGCCCTTGCCGCCGCGGATCATGATCTTCGCGGCCGCGTGGGTGGCGGCCAGCATGCTCACCAGGTTGATCTCGATATGCCGGCGCCAGGACCGCTCCGACTGGTCGAGGAACAGCCGGCCGGAGACCCCGCCGGCGTTGTTGCAAAGGATGTCGACCCGGCCGAATTCCTTATCCGCCTGCTCGATCATGGCGCGGATCTGGTCGGTCTCCATGACGTCGGTGGGAACCGGCAGCGCCCGGCGGCCGAACTCGCGCACCCGCGCGGCGGTCTCCTCGCAGCGTTCCGGCTCGATGTCGGCGATGACCACGTCGGCGCCTGCCTGGGCGTAGGCCAGCGCGATGCCGCGCCCGATGCCGCCGCCGCCGCCAGTCACGATCGCCACCTGGTCGGTGAGAAGGACGTCGTTCGGATTCATCTGCGCGCTCCCTTTGATCCCGCCCGGTCTGGCGCCGGCGGCCTGCACCTAGCACGCTGACCGCTGGCGCGGCAGCCGCCAAGCTGGAAAGCTGGAAAGCTGGGCGCACACCTGACGCGAGGGGAGGACGAGGCGGCGATGTCGACGAAACACCTGGTGCATCCAGAGCTGCAGCCGCTGCTGGACGCCTTCCCGAAGCTGGTCATCACCGCCGAGCGGCTCCCCCTGCTGCGCCAGGGCTGGCCGGCCGCGCCCGCGCCGGAGGTCCCCGAGGTCGAGGTGGCCGAGCGACGCGTTCCGGGCCCGCCCGGGGCGCCCGAGGTGCGGATCCTGGTCTATACGCCGCTCGACGCCGCGCGACCGGCGCCGGCGATCCTGCACATCCACGGCGGCGGCTATGTGCTGGGCCAGCCCGAGGGCTCGGACCTGGACAACCGGCTGCTGGCGAAGGCGCTCGGCTGCCTGATCGTCTCGGTGGACTACCGGCTGGCGCCGGAGACGCCCTTCCCCGGTCCGCTGGAGGACTGCTACGCCGCGCTGAGCTGGCTGCACGGCGCGGCGAGCGAGCTCGGCGTCGATCCCACGCGCTTCGCCATCAAGGGCGAGAGCGCCGGCGGCGGCCTGGCGGCGGGCCTGGCGCTGCTGGCCCGCGACCGCGGCGAGGTCCCGGTGGCCTTCCAGCTGCTCACCTATCCGATGATCGACGACCGCCCGCCGGCCGATCCCCATCCGCACACCGGCGAGTTCATCTGGACCGATGAGAGCAACGCCTACGGCTGGACCGCCTACCTCGGCCACGAGCGTGGGCGCGAGGGCCTCTCCCCCTACGCCGCGGCGGCGCGGGCCGAGGACCTCTCGGGCCTGCCCGCCACCTTCATCGCCACCGGCGCGCTCGACCTCTTCCTGGAGGAGAACCTGGAGTTCGCCCGCAGGCTGACCCGCGCCGGCGCGCCGACCGAGCTGCATGTCTATCCGGGCGCCTACCACGGCTTCCCGATGGCGGCGGGGAGCGGGCCCGTGCGGCGCTACGCGCGCGACGTCCTGGAGGCTCTCGCCGAGGCCTTCCGGCCACACTAGGCTTGCCGCTTCAACGACTAGGGGAGACTTGGCATGCCCAATCTGAACTATTTCACCGTCGGCTCGAACAACCTCGACCAGGCCAAGGCCTTCTACGACGCGCTCCTGGGCTCGGTGGGCATGAAGCCGCGCTTCGAGCATGGGTCGGGCGGGCGGCTCTACGGCTCCCGCGGCGGCGGCGTGTTCGGGGTGCTGGGCCCCTACGACGGCAAGCCCGCCACCGTCGGCAACGGCGCCATGGCCGGCTTCGGCCTCGACAGCCGCGAAGAGGTGGACGCCTTCCACGCCAAGGCCCTCGAGCTCGGCGGGACCGACGAGGGCGCTCCGGGCGAGCGCGGGCCGGGCGCCTACTTCGCCTATTTCCGCGATCTGGATGGCAACAAGCTCTGCGCCTACAAGTTCGGCTGAGCCGAGCGGCGCAGGCGGCCTGCGCCTGCGCCGGCTACCGGGCGGCCCGAAGGGCGTCGAGCATCCGGACGAAGTGGTTTCCGGTCCAGACGTCCTGGTCCTCGCCCCAGCCGACCTTGCCGTCGAACTCCCACCGCATGAGCTGGTTGGTGCCGTAGCCGTGCTCGCTCATGCGGCTGACGGACATGCCCTCCACCTCCATCGTCCGGCCGAGGTCGTCGGCCAGCGCCACCTGCATATGCGAGCTCCAGCC
>JAQGIJ010000556.1 GCA_028291285.1 Phenylobacterium sp.
AGATGGCCCGCACGATCGGGCTCGGCAGCCGGGTGACCGCGAAGGCTCCGAAGCCTGAGCCGCAGTCCGCCGCCGCAGAGGCGCCGTCCGCGCCTGAGTCGCAGCCCGCCGCCGCCAAGGCCGAGCGGAAGACCAGCCGCCGTGCGCCGGTCCGCAAGCGCGCCGCAGCCGGCGGCGCGGAGACCGCGCCTTCGACCTCGAACGGCGCCTCTCCCCGTGGCGCCCGCGGGCGTCCCCGAGGCTCGGCCGCCAAGCCGCGCAACGAACAATAGGTCGGCGCGGGCGCAGGCGACGCCGCCTGCGCCCGACGCTCGAGCTAGTGCGACGCGGGCGCCGCTAGCGCGAACAGCGGGGTCATCGGCCGGACCCCGTTGGCGGTGTCGGCCGCGCGCCCGAGGTGCTCCGGCAGGCCAAACGCGTCCTCCAGGGTCCGCAGCAGGCTGTAGTGGTTATAGGGCGTGGCGTCGTGCGCGCCGCGCGGCCCGTGGTTGGTGATCACGATGGTCGGGATGTGGCCGCCGCCGAAGTTCGAAGGCGCCTTCGGCGTGACCGAGCAGCAGCCTTCGCGCGTCCCGTTCGCGCCCTCGTCGAAGGTGATCACGATCGCCACATTGCCGGCGCCGGCCCACATCGGCGAGGCCTGGAGGCGACGCACGAGCTCGCCGGCGTAGGCGTCGCCGCGGCGGATCAGGGCGGTCTTGTTGATCCCGTCGCAGTCGCTCGGCACGTCCTGGCCATGCAGGCCGTGCATCTCGTTGCACTGATTGGGGACGATCAGGGCGAAGTTCGGCAGGGCGCCGCTCGCCAGGTCGTGGTCGAACTGGTCGAAGCCGACGATGCGCTGCGCGCGGTCGGGCGCGGCCTGGACATCGGCGAAGTTCATGAAGCCCGAATGCTTGGAGGCGTAGAGCGCCCTGGGCTTGCCGGCGACCACGGCCGGCGAGCCGGGCTCGGGCAGGCTCTCGTAATAGCCCTTCCAGCTCAGGCCCGCCGCCGCCAGCTGGGCGCCGAGATGCGGCGCATGCACGGTGTGGTCGGCGTAGCCCGGCGCCTGGGCGCCGTCGCAGAAGGGCCGCACGTCCTTGGGCGCGCAGTAGTAGGCGTCATCGTCGTGGATGCCGAAGGTGTCGCCGCCGAGCAGCGCCACGTAGTTGGCCTCACTTGGGTGGACCTCGCCGAAGAACTGGGTCGCCTCGCCGTAGCGCGCCGCCAGGCCCGCGATGTTCGGCGCCACGGCGGGATTGAGGATCTGGTCGTAGTCCTTGTTCTCCTCGACGACGACGAAGACGTGGTCATAGCGCGGGACGCCTTCGAGATCGGCCGCGGCGGTCGGGCCGCAGAGGACGGCAAGGCCGAGGACGCCCGCCAGCAGAAGCCCGTGGCGGGGGCGGGACCTGGCGGAAGGCCGGCTCGCGGCGGCATGTGGACACGTACGCAAGAGACTGCTCCTGAACGGATGGCGCGCAAGCGAAGCCCGTTTGCGCGCATCGGACTCCCCTCGCGGCGATCCGCGCGGGACGGCGGACGTTAGAGGCGAAGCTTCACGCCCCCTTCGACGGTGATGTCGTAGAATTCCCGCTGGATCGGCCGGTTCTTCGAACCCTCGTAGAACCGCAGGGGCGTGTCGAGCAGGTTCTTGGCGTTGAAGTAGACGGCGACCCGTGGGTTGATCTGGTACTGCGAGGTGAAGTCGAGCGTGCCGCGCGCATCCTGGAAGATGTCTGTGGCCCGGGAGCCGCCGATGCCGAACAGCGTCTTGGCGACGTACTGGTAGGCGAGCCGAAGCTGCAGGTCGTGGGCCTCGTAGAAGGCCGAGGCGTTGGCCGTCCAGTTCGAGGTGCCCGGCATGGTGACCATTTCGCCCGGCCGCAGCTCCACCCGGGTGTCCACGAAGGTGGCGTTGGTGTCGAGGCCCAGCCCGTCGAACGGCGCGGGCAGCCAGTCGAACTTCTGGACGTAGGCCGCCTCGACGCCGCGGGCGCGGGCGTTGGAGACGTTGCCGAAGGTGGTCTGGCTGACGATCCCAACCAAGCCGGGGTAGGGCCCGCGAACCTGGCGGGCGACGATGAAGTCCGTGAACTCCTTGTCGAACAGGCCCAGCGAGGCGATGCCGGAATGCGGCAGGTAGTATTCCGCGGAGACGTCGAAGTTGTAGCCGTAGGTCGGCTTGAGGTCCGGATTGCCGGTGCTCACCGTGCCGGCGCCGACGTCCACGCGCGACGACTGGGTGGTCTGCAGGAAGCCCGGCCGGGCGATGGCGGTGGAGAAGGTCGCCCGCATCACCAGGTGTTCGGCGGTCTGCCAGCGCAGCTGCGCGCTGGGGAAGAGGTTGGTGTAGCTCTTCGACCGGCTGTTGGGCGTGAAGCTCACGGCGCCGGCGGCGTCGGTCACCTGCGATAGGCCGCGGTAGGTGGCGTGGGTGTTCTCCGCGCGCAGGCCCGCCAGCAGGCTCCACGGGCCCCAGGCGCCTTGGTACTGCAGATAGGCGGCGTAGACGTTCTCGTCGTCGTTGAGGTAGGCGGCGGCGTTGCGCGACTGGTCGAGGGCGACGTTCTCGGTGAACAGCGACGGATTGGCGGCGAGATAGTCCCGCAGGTCGACCGCGCTCGCCCGCACGCCCACGCCGTAGCTGTTGTCGTAGTAGACGAACGGCCCACCGCCCGCGAAGTCGGTCAGCAGCTTGGTGGGGCCGGTGTAGCTGTAGGTGAAGTTCTGCGGCTGGACGAGCTTGTTGCGGACCCGCGCCTTGGCGCCGACCTTCAGACTGTCGCTGTCGGAGAACCAATGGCCGGGAACGGTCAGGTTGGCGGCGTAGGACCACTCCTGGTCACGATCGCTCTCGTTGGCGTTGGAGACGCTGTCGAGGCTGTAGAGCCTGGGGTCGAGCACGTTGACGCCGCCGGCCACCGCCACCCCCGGGAAGTTCGGATCGGTGGTGTTGTCATAGGCCACCGTCAGGTCGCTCGGGCCGGCGAAGGTGGAGTTCACGTCGCGCAGCCGGCGGTAGGTGGCCCGGGAATAGGCCACCTGGTAGTCCAGCA
>JAQGIJ010000565.1 GCA_028291285.1 Phenylobacterium sp.
TGGTCGTCGGCGAGGCTAGCGCTCATCGGATTTTCCCTTCTTCTGAAGTTCCGCCAGATAGGCGTCCATCTTGTCGAAGCGGCCGGTCCAGAAGGCGCGGTAGCGTTCCAGCCAGCCGTCCAGGTCCCTCAGCGCCTTGGCCTCGAGCCGGCACGGCCGCCATTGGGCTTCGCGCCCGCGCGAGATCAGGCCCGCGCCTTCCAGCACCTTCAGATGCCGCGAGACCGCCGGCAGGCTGATGTCGAAGGGCTCGGCGAGCTCGCTCACCGTCGCCTCGCCTTGTGCGAGCCTGGCGACGATCGCCCGGCGCGTCGGATCGGCGAGGGCGGAGAAGGTGGCGGAGAGGGGGTCAGGGAGCGTCATTAACGGGCAGGTTAATTAACGTACCGGTTAAATGCAAGCGAGATTCGTGCGCTCAGGACGCTCTCGATCAGGCGGACTCCGCCACCTCGTCATAGCCGCGGCCGAGGAACTGGATCAGGCAGACGCCGTGGCCGAACGGATCGGCCAGAACGACGATCTTGCCCCAGCTGGCGGTGCGGACCTCAGTCTCGGCGGTCGCGCCCGCGGCCAGCGCCTTGGCCAGGGCGGCGTCGAGGTCCTCGACCACCACGTCCAGGTGAACGGGCGACCAGTGCCGCGCGTAGCGCCGGACGTCGCCGCCCGCCCCCATCGTGCCGGCCGCCTTCTGCAGGAGGTAGAGCCGCACCGGCCAGCCCGAGAGCTCGACGCCCTCGGTCCCGAAGCGGCGGGTGGGGGTGAGGCCGAAGGCGGCCGTGTAGAACCGCTCGGCGGCGGCGGCGTCCGGCACGTCGATGTTGACCAGCAGGTCCACGCGAAGGCTCAGTCGATGATCGAGCCGTAGATGATGCTCTTCAGCTGGCCGCGGAAGTTGAAGGAGCCCGACGGCATGAGCTGGGTCATGAAGACCACCGAGAGGTCCTCCTTCGGATCCACCCAGAAGAGGGTCGAGGCCGCTCCGCCCCAGTAGTAGTCGCCGACGCCCAGCCCCCCGCTCTGCACCTGGCCGAGGTTGGTGGCGAAGCCCAGGCCGAAGCCTACGCCGGACTGGACTTCGGGGATCGGCGCCAGCGCCATCTGCTGCAGGTCGGCCCCGCCCGGCAGGTGGTTCATGTGCATCAGCTCCAGCGTGCGGGGCCCAAGGATCCGCGCCCCGTCCAGCTCGCCGCCCCGGCGCAGCATCTCGCAGAAGCGCAGATAGTCGGCGGTGGTGCTGACGAGGCCGGCCCCGCCCGCCTTGAAGCCGGGGACTTGCCCGTAGGGGCTGGCCCGCGGGTCGTCCGTCAGGCCCAGCGACTTGTCCTCCGCGCGCCGATAGTTCGCGGCGAAGCGCTCGAGCTTGTCCGCCGGCACGTGGAAGCCGGTGTCCTTCATGCCCAGCGGCCCGAAGATCTCCGCCTGCAGGAATTCGTCGAACGGGCGGCCCGACATCACTTCCACGAGCGCGCCGCAGGCGTCGGTCGCCAGGGAGTACATCCAGGCGCTCCCCGGCTGGTAGAGCAGCGGCATCCGGCCCAGCTTCTCCAAGAAGCTCTGCATGGTGTCCTGCGATCCGGGGGTGCGGATCTGCTCGGCGAGGTAGAGCTCGTCGATCGGGTGCTGCACGCCGATCGTCGGCAGCACGCCGCCGTAGGTGAGGCCCGCGGTGTGGCAGAGCAGGTCGCGGAAGCTGACCGGCCGTGCGGCCGGCTCGGTGACCATCTCCGCGCCCTCGCCCGAGACCCAGACCCGCGGGGCCTTCCAGTTCGGCGCATACCGGTGGACCGCGTCGTTCAGCTGAAAATAGCCGCGCTCGTAGAGCATCATCAGCGCGACGGAGGTGATCGGCTTGGTCATCGAATAGATGCGCCAGATGGCGTCGTCGCGCACCGCGAGCCCGCGCTCGCGATCCATCAGGCCGAACGCGCGCGAATAGGCGATGTGGCCGTGGCGGGCGACGGTCACCTGGCAGCCGGCGATGCGGCCGGGGTCGATGTACTGCTGCTGCAGGTGCTCGCCGATGCGCTCCAGGCGCGCTCCGTCCAGCCCCGTCCACTGCGACTGCGCGTCCATAGCGTCTCCTCCTTGGCCTTCTGCCGGGCGAGCGGTCATCATGGGCCGGGCGCACGGCGCAAGCCAAGAGCGGAGGCAAGCGGTTGAACGACGAACTTCAGGAGTTGGCGGCGGAGGTGGGTGCGAAGCTCAAGGCCGACGGCCACACCATCGCCGTGGCCGAGAGCTCCGCGGGGGGGCTGATCTCGGCCGCCTTGCTGGAGGTCCCCGGCGCCTCGGCCTACTTCCTGGCGGGCGCGGTGGTCTATACGCCCAAGGCCCGGGCGCTGCTCATGGACATCCCGCGCGAGGCGGTGGCGGACATGCGCTCGTCCAGCGAGCCCTACGCCCTGCTGCTGGCGCAGAGCGCGCGCGAACGCTTCGGGACCACCTGGGGGCTCTCGGAGACCGGGGCCGCGGGACCGACCGGCAACCGCTACGGCGACGCGCCCGGCCACACCTGCGTGGCGGTCTCGGGGCCGGTGGAGATGGCCTTCACCGTCGAGACGGAAAGCGACGACCGGGCCGAGAACATGCGCGCCTTCGCCGCCGCCGCGCTCCGGCTGCTGCACCGGGCGATGGGCTGACTACTGCGAGGCGCCGCGGGCCTCCACGGGGACGATCTCCGCGAGCACCTCGCCGCGGACCAGGTGGATCAGGTCGTAGCGGTCCAGCGTCGGGTCGATGTGGCCGGGGACCAGCTCGACACGTTCCCCGCGGACGACCGGCGCGCCTGGCGGCCGCGTCAGCTTGCCGTGCTCGTCGCCGAGGTAGCCGAATTCGCAGCCGGCGAAGCGTGGGCTGGCGGGCAGCGGCGCCGGGCCATCGGTGGCGAAGGCCTTGAGGCCCGCGTCGAGGGTCACGAAGCCGGGCTGGTTGCCGCTGATCACCGTCGCGGCGATGAACAGGCTCTGCTCGAACCGGCCGTCCGGGTCGGCGCCCAGGGCTTCGCGGTACTCGCGATCCATGAAGGCGTAGGAGCCGGGCTGGACCTCGGTGAGCACGCCGAGCTCGGCGTCGGTGGCGAAGCTGCCGGTGCCGCCGCCGGTG
>JAQGIJ010000625.1 GCA_028291285.1 Phenylobacterium sp.
GGCGAAGACGGCGACTTCACCGAAGAGACGCCCTACGACCCGAACTCGCCCTATTCCGCCTCCAAGGCCGCCGCCGACCACCTGGTCCGCGCCTGGGGCCGCACCTACGGGCTGCCGGTGGTGCTCACCAACTGCTCGAACAACTATGGCCCCCACCAATTCCCCGAGAAGCTGATCCCGACGGTGATCACCCGGGCGCTGGAGGGCAAGTCGATCCCGCTCTACGGCGACGGCCGCCAGGTGCGCGACTGGCTGCACGTGGACGACCACGCCGAGGCCCTGCTGCTGGTGCTCTCCAAGGGCCGGCTGGGCGAGACCTACTGCATCGGCGGCGACGCCTCGAAGCGCAACATCGAGGTGGTCCGCATCCTCTGCGCGCATCTCGACAAATATGCGCCGGCCAACACCGCCCACGCCGAGAAGATCGCCTTCGTCACCGACCGCCCGGGCCACGACTTCCGCTATTCCATCGACGCCGCCAAGCTGCAGCGCGAGCTCGGCTGGACGCCCCGCAGGCCGCTGCAGGCGGGACTGGAGGACACGGTGCGCTGGTACGTGGAGAACCGCGGCTGGGTGGAGCGCATCCGCGAGCGCGGCTTCCATTCCGAGCGCCTGGGCCTGGTGCGCGCATGAGCCTGAGGATCCTGCAGTTCGGCGCCACCGGCCAGGTGGGCCTGGAGTTCCTGCGCCAGGCCCCCGGCCGCGACGTGGCGCTCACCGCGCTCTCCCGGGCCGAGGCGGACCTCGCCCTGCCGGAGGCCGCCGCCCGGCAGGTGCGCGCCGCGCGGCCGGACCTGGTGATCCTGGCCGCGGCCTACACCGCCGTCGACCAGGCGGAATCGGAGCCGGGCCTGGCGCACGAGATCAACGGCGAGGCCCCGGCGGCCATCGCCGAGGCCTGCGCCGAGGTGGGCTGCGCCCTCGTCCACTTCTCCACCGACTATGTGTTCGACGGGCGCAAGGGCGCGCCCTACCGCGAGGACGATGCGCCCAACCCGCTCAGCGTCTATGGCGCGAGCAAGCTCTCGGGCGAGCGGATGGCGCTGGCGGCCAACCCGCGCACGACCATCCTGCGCGCCTCCTGGGTGGTCTCGGCGCACGGCAAGAACTTCGTCAAGACCATGCTCAGGCTCGCCCGCGAGGGCCAGCCGCTGCGGGTGGTCGACGACCAGTTCGGCCGCCCCACCGCCGCCGCCGACCTCGCCCGCTTCGTGCTGGACGCCGCGCCGCGCCTGGCCGCGGCGCCGGCCGGCGACCCGGCGTTCGGCCTGTTCCACTTCGCCAACGGCGGCGAGACCACCTGGCGCGGCTTCGCCCAGGCGATCGTCGATCAGGCGATGGGCCCCGCGGCGCCGCCGGTGGAGCCGATAGCCACCGCCGAGCGCCCGTCGCCGGCGCAACGCCCGCTGCTTGGCACGCTGGACACGACCAAGCTCGAGACCACCTTCGGCTATCGCCCGCGGCCCTGGCGCGAGCCGCTCGCCGAGCTTGTCGGCGAGCTCACCGCCGCGGCGTCCGTGGCATGAGGCGCGGCATCATCCTGGCGGGCGGCTCCGGCACCCGCCTGCATCCGCTGACGCTCGCCACCTCCAAGCAGCTGCTGCCGGTCTATGACAAGCCGATGATCTACTATCCGCTGTCGGTCCTGCTGCTGGCCGGCGTGCGCGAGATCCTGATCATCACCACGCCGGAAGATCAGGCGAGCTTCAAGCGCCTGTTGGGCGACGGCTCGCAGATCGGCGCGCGCTTCGAGTATGTGGTCCAGCCGAGCCCCGGCGGGCTGGCGGAGGCCTACATCCTGGGCGAGGCCTTCGTCGGCGGCGAGCCCAGCGTGATGATCCTAGGCGACAACATCTTCTTCGGCCATGACTTCGTGAAGATGCTGAAGTCGGCCGATAGCCGGCAGGCCGGGGCGACGGTGTTCGGCTACGCGGTCCACGACCCTGAGCGTTACGGCGTGGTGGAGCTCGCCGCCGATGGCCGCGCGCTCTCCATCGAGGAAAAGCCGTCGACGCCGAAGTCCAACTATGCGGTGACCGGCCTCTACTTCTACGACGGCCGCGCCAGCGAGCTCGCCCATACGCTCACGCGCTCGGCCCGGGGCGAGCTGGAGATCACGGCGCTGAACCAGCTCTACCTGGAAGCCGGCGCGCTGCATGTTGAGCTGCTCGGCCGCGGCTTCGCCTGGGAGGACGCCGGCACCCACGACAGCCTGATCCAGGCGGGCGAGCTGATCCGCACCTTCGAGCAGCGCCAGGGCCTGCGCATCGGCTGCATCGAGGAGATCGCCTACCGCCAGGGCTGGATCGATTCCGCCCAGCTCGCCGACCTCGGCCGCGCCCAGGCGAAGAGCGAGTACGGCCGCTATCTGCGCGACCTCGCCGAGCAGACGCTGAGCGGCGAGCCGGCGGCGGAATAGGCGCCGTGGCCCGGTCGTTCGCCATACGCGAGGACGACCTCAGCGGAGATGCGATCCGCGCGCTGCTGGCGCTGCATCTCTCCGGCATGCACGAAAGCTCGCCGGCGGGGCACGTGTTCGCCCTCGACCTCTCGGGGCTGCAGGCGCCCGAGGTCACCGTCTGGTCGGCCTGGGACGGCGGGGAGTTGGCGGGTGTCGGCGCGCTGAAGGTGCTGGGCGGCGGGGCCGGCGAGCTGAAGTCGATGCGGACCAATCCGCGGCGCCTGCGACAGGGCGTCGGCGCGGCGATCCTCGAGCACATCATCGGAGAGGCGCGCGGGCGCGGCTTGACGCGGCTCAGCCTGGAGACCGGCAGCGGGCCGGCCTTCGAGCCGGCGATCGCCCTCTATCGCAAGCGCGGGTTCCAGGACGGCGGCCCCTTCGGCGACTACGTGCGCAGCGATTTCAACCAGTTCCTGCACCTTGAGATCTAGGCGGCGTCAGGCTTCGCCAGCAGCTCCGGCGTCGCCAGCGCCGCGATCCGCGCCCGATCGTGCGCCGGCATGTCCTGAGCGCGGCGGGTCTCGAAGTTGAAGAAGATGTTCACCTGGTGGTTCGTGGAGACGAGGGCGCCGCTCAGCGCCTCGAACACCCAAACGCCGGAATGGATGACCTTGTGGCCGACGCTGATCAGGGCGGTGTAGCTGTCGAGCACGTCGCCGGCGCGGATCGGGGCAAACTCCATCGTCCGCATCTCCATCGAGGGCCAGACGAAGCCCGGTACGCTGCCCCAGACCCCGTCCATGACGCCCTGGTTGCTGCTCTCCTTGGTCCAGAAGATGCGCGGCGGCGGTGGCGCGTAGAAGCCGAGCTCGTCGCAGTCTTCGGGGCGGATCTTGCGGCGCATGTGGCTGGCGATCCCCACGCGCCGGAAGTCGGCCAGGGTCAGCTCGGCGCCCATGCTCGCAAGCGTCAGCGTCCGCGGCTGGCTACGATGCGTCGGCTCGACCTGCCGCGCCCGGGCAGCCTCCAGGCACGGGGCGGGGATCACCACCGGCCTGCGGGTGGCGCGGTCCCTGAGCTCGATCCCTGAGTTGAACATGGCCGCCAGCTCGCCGGCGCCTGCGTGGCCCATCTCCTGGTAGAGCTCGATCCGGCGCTCGGCCACGCCGGTGACCGCGCCGGAAAGCTGCAGCGGGCTTGCGGCCATCTGCTCGCGCCGGAAGAGCGTGTGATGGTCGGCGAGGCCGATCACCAGTCCCGCCGCCTCGAGCTCCGCCGCCCCCGCGCACAAGTTCGCCAGCATGGCCGCAGCGCCCTGCCGGGCGCGCACCCCATAGAACAGCGCGCTCATATGCCCGAGGTGGTCGATCTCGTCGTCCGGCACGGTCCACTCGGCCAGACGTGTCAGCCCGTTCATCCGCCGCAACCCTCCCCAACCGACCCTGAACGCCGGCGGCGGCGCAAGATGATCGGCCGCGCCCGGTTTCGGAAGAGGGGGTGACGCGGCGGCAGGGCGTCGGCTCAGACGATCC
>JAQGIJ010000100.1 GCA_028291285.1 Phenylobacterium sp.
CCGATGAGGTGGGCGCGCTGAGCACCACCCAGCTGAAGGGCGTGACCACCGGCCAGCTGGCCGGGCTGAGCAGCACCAACCTGTCGGGCCTGACCTCGGGCCAGGTGGGCTCGCTGACCGCGACGCAAATCGGCGCCCTCTCGACGACCAACATCACGGGCCTGACGTCGACCCAGATCGGCGGTCTCCAGTCGACCCAGCTGAAGGGCCTGACCTCGGCTCAAGTCGGCGCGCTGAGCTCCGACGAGATCGGTCAGCTGACCCCGGTCCAGATCCAGGCCTTCACCTCGAGCCAGGTGGGGCAGCTGGCGACCGCGATCGTCGGCGCCCTGACCACGACCGAGGTCGGCTCGCTGCTGTCGACGCAGATCGGAGGCTTCACGACCACCCAGCTCACGCAACTGACGACGACGAATATCAGCGCCATGACCTCGACGCAGGTCTCCGGGTTCACCCAGACCCAGGTTGCATCGATGTCCCAGGCGCAGGCGGAGGCCTACGTCCTCGCCGGATAACGGGCACGCCGGCCGCAGCAGACCGCGGCCGGCGCCTCCCTCTGGGACGTGCGGCGAGACAACGCTGCGGACTGATCCTGGCGGATCACGATTGGTGGGCCGGTATCGCCATGCGATGATTTCTTCCTACGAAACACCGTCACCGCCGGCCACCGCCGCCTATCGAGAGCTCCATGTCCGACAACGTCTTCCTTGAGGCGCTGCAGAAGATCACCGACGGCGCTCTGCCGCTGGCTGCCCTGATCGACGTGGCCTCGACGCTGAACGCCGCCAACCAGCGGCCGCTCTCCAAACAGCTCTACCGGCTGTGGGCGCGCCTGAACGAGAGCGATCCCCAGGTCCATGTGGCGCTCTTCAATTGCGCCGTGCTGGAGAGCGATTGCGGCGAGCTCGCCCAGGCGGCCGATCACCTGAAGCAGGCGATCGGCGTCGATCCGGACTTCCTGCCGGCCTACATCAACCTGGGCGGCGTGCTGGAGCGGGGCGGGGCGGCGCCCGAAGGCATCGAGACCTGGAAGGCCATGCTGGGCCGGGTGATGGGCGTGACCGGCGCCTCCATGGAGATGAAGACCACTGCGCTGAAGCAGATCGGGCGGGTGTTCTCCGATCATTACCAGCCGGCCTCGGCCGAGGTGGCGCTGCGCGAGTGCCTGGAGCTTGTCCCAAACCAGCGCGAGGTGATCGAGCAATACGTCGCGCTCCGGCTGGGCCAGTGCAAATGGCCCGTGATGGCGGCCTCCGAGCGGGTCGATCGCAACACCCTGATGATGGGCATCAGCCCGCTCTCGACCTGCGCCTTCACTGACGATCCCATGCTGCAGCTGGCCACGGCGGCGCGCTACGTCGAGCAGGCGGTGCAGGAGCCCGAGGACAATCCGTCCGACCGGCGCGCGGCGCCCGTCGATCTCGCCGGCCGGCGGATCCGGGTGGGCTATGTGTCGTCGGACCTGCGCGACCACGCGATCGGCTATCTGATGGCGGAGCTCTTCGAGCTGCACGACCGCTCGCAGGTGGAGGTCTTCGCCTACTACTGCGGAAAGGTCGACGAGGGGGCGCTGAACACCCGGATCAAGGGGGCGGTGGAGCACTGGGTGGACATCCGGGAGTTGAGCGACGCCGCGGCCGCCGAGCGGATCGCCGCCGACGGCATCGATGTGCTGGTGGACGTGAACGGCCACACCCGCGACGCCCGCAGCGTCCTCCTCGCGCTTCGGCCTGCGCCCATCATCGTGAATTGGCTGGGTTTTCCGGGCTCCATGGGGACCCCCTACCACCACTATGTCATCGCCGACGCGTGGATCATCCCACCCGAATCGGAGCGCTACTACAGCGAGAAGGTGCTGCGGCTCCCCTGCTACCAGCCGAACGATCGCAAGCGGTTCGTGTCGCCGAACCGGCCGACCCGCGCCGAGGCCGGCCTGCCCGAAGACGCCTTCGTGTTCTGCAGCTTCAACGGCTTGCAGAAGCTCACCCGCTTCACCTTCCTGCGCTGGCTCGAGATCCTGCGCGAGACGCCGAACAGTGTGCTCTGGCTGCTCGACCCGGGCCCGGAGACCCTGCAGCGCCTGGGCGACTTCGCCGAACAGCACGGCGTGGCGCGCTCGCGGCTCATCAGTGCGCCGAAGCTCGCCAACCCCCACCACCTGGCGCGTTATCCGCTGGCGGATCTGTTCCTCGACAGCTTCCCCTATGGTGCGCACACCACCGCCTCGGACGCGCTCTGGATGGGGGTGCCGCTGCTGACCCTGTCCGGCCGCAGCTTCGCCTCCCGCGTCTGCGGCAGCCTGGTGCGCGCTGCGGGCCTGCCGGAGCTGGTCTGCGAGAGCCCGCAGGCCTTCGTCAGCCGGGCGATCGAGCTCGGCAACGACCGCGCCTCGGTGGCGGCGCTGAAGATCAAGCTCGAGCTCCACCGCGGGACCTGCGATCTTTTCAACATGGAGCAGCTGGTCCACAGCCTGGAGGGGCTCTACGCCGGCATGTGCGCCGACTATGCGCAAGGCCTGCTGCCGCGGCCTGACCTCAGCAACCTGGACGTCTACCTGCGCGTCGGAATCGAGCGCGACCACGAAGCCGAGGAGATGAGCGAGGTCGCCGATTACGAGGGCTATTACCGCGAGAAGCTTGCGCGCCGCCATCGCGCACGCGCAATCCGCGCCGACGCGCGGCTGTGGTCGGTCGCCGACGACGCCCAGGCGAACGGCGAGTCTCTTGCCGATGCCGAGCCCGCGTCCGAGGCAGAGCCCGCGCGCCGCCGCGGGCGCCGCGCCGCCGGCTGAGCCCGGCCGCGCCCGCCGGGGCGGAGCAGGCGTACGCCGTCGCGTGACCGCGCCCGATGAATCGAAATAGGCTCTATCGCTCAAGGGTGGGCCGCGGCTGCCGCTGGCGCCGGCTCAGGAAGGATTCGAGGCTCACGCGATGAAACGCATCCTGGTCACCGGCGGGGCCGGCTTCATCGGTTCGCACCTATGCGAGCGCCTGCTGGCCCAGGGCCACGAGGTGCTCTGCGTCGACAACTTCTACACCGGCGCCCGGCGCAACGTGGCCCACCTGATCGACAATGCGAATTTCGAGCTGTTGCGCCACGACGTGACTTTCCCGCTCTTCGTGGAGGTGGACGAGATCTACAACCTGGCCTGCCCGGCCTCGCCGATCCACTACCAGTACGATCCGGTGCAGACGACCAAGACTTCGGTGCATGGGGCGATCAACATGCTGGGCCTCGCCAAGCGCCGGAAGGCGAAGATCTTCCAGGCCTCCACCAGCGAGGTCTACGGCGACCCGACCGTCCATCCGCAGCCGGAGGAATACTGGGGCAACGTCAACCCGATCGGCTTCCGCTCCTGCTACGACGAGGGCAAGCGCTGCGCCGAGACCTTGTTCTTCGACTACTACCGCCAGCACAGGCTGCGCATCAAGGTCGCGCGGATCTTCAACACCTACGGCCCGCGCATGCACCCGAACGACGGGCGGGTGGTCTCCAACTTCGTCGTCCAGGCGCTGAAGGGCGATCCGATCACGCTCTACGGCGAGGGCCAGCAGACCCGCTCCTTCTGCTTCGTCGATGACCTGGTGGAGGGTTTCCTGCGCCTGATGGAGACCGGCGACGAGGTCACCGGGCCGATCAACCTCGGCAACCCCGGCGAGTTCACCATCCGCGCTCTGGCCGAGAAGGTGGTCGAGCTGACCGGATCGAAGTCGACGATCGAGTACCGGCCGCTGCCACAGGACGACCCCCAGCAGCGCCAGCCGGACATCACCAAGGCCAAGACCCTGCTGGGCTGGCAGCCCAGCATCCATCTGGAGGAGGGTCTCAGGCGCACCATCGCCTACTTCGACCAGCTGCTCGTCGCCGGCGAAGCCTGAGGCGGTTCCGGTGAGGCTTAAGGCCGCGGTCGGATAACGCCGTCACCAGTCCCTTGCCGGGTGATCCGGCGAAGCGCAACCTTCCCGCATAACAACCTCGGGGAGGTGATTCATGCGTACCCTAATGATCGTCGCGGGCCTTGCGGCCACGCTCGGCCTGGCCGCCTGCGAGCAGTCCAAGAGCGCAGCCACGGAAGCTGCGCCCGTGGCCAAGAAATCAGCTTCGCGCTCGGCGCAGATGTATGCCGGCCAGGAGCAGATCCTGGAGGTCGACGCCGCGACCGTGGAGAAGTCCGGCGACGCGCTCAGCCTCAAGGCCACCGGCAAGACCGCCATGCCGGGCTACTACAACATGGTCTTCCTGCCCCGGATCAACCCGGGGCCGCCGGCCGACGGGATCTACGACGTCGACGTGATCGGCTACCGGCCGCAAGGCGCCGCCGCCCAGGTCGTGACCCCCGTCGAGACCAAGGGGGAGTGGGCGAGCTATCCGAAGGAGCACCTGAAGGGCGTCCGCTTCATCGCCAAGAACAACGCGGTCGTGGCGATGCTGCCGCAGGGTTGAGGCGGGGGGGGGCGGCGCTCAGTGCGCGGTCCCGCTCCAGCTCCGCGCGGCCAGCGGCGGTGAGTCCGCCCCGGTCGCGCCCTCCCGCGTCTCCACCTCGGGCGCGCCCTCCAGCGCCGCCGCCATGGCGTCGTCGACGCGCTCGAGCCAGACGAACTCCAGCTTGCTGCGGGTCTCTTCAGGGATGTCCTCGAAGTCCCGGTGATTGCGCGCAGGCAGCATGACCCGGGTGAGGCCCGCGGCCTCCGCTGCCAGCACCTTCTCCTTGATGCCGCCCACCGGCAGCACCAGGCCGCGCAGGCTGATCTCGCCGGTCATCGCCGTGTCGCTGCGCACGTTGCGGTCGGTCAGCAGCGAGACGAGCGCCGTGAACATGGCCACCCCGGCCGAGGGGCCGTCCTTCGGTGTCGCACCCGCCGGCACGTGGACGTGGATGTCCTGCTTCTCGAAAGTCTCAGGCGCGATGCCCAGCGAGGCCGCGCGGCTCTTCACCAGGGTCATGGCGGCCTGGGCGCTCTCGCGCATCACCTCGCCGAGCTGGCCGGTGAGGATCAGCTGCCCGCGGCCGGCGGTCCGGGTGGCCTCGATGAACAGGATGTCGCCGCCCACCGGGGTCCAGGCGAGCCCGGTGGCCACGCCCGGCACGCTGGTGCGCATGGCGACCTCGTTCTCGAACCGCGGCGGCCCGAGGATCTGGGCGACCTCGTCGGGTCCCAGGCGGATCGGCCCGAGCTCGCCGCTGGCGATCCGCACGGCGGCGTTGCGCAAAAGCCGGCCGAGCTCGCGCTCCAGGCTGCGCACGCCGGCCTCGCGGGTGTAGTCGCCGATGATCCGTGAGAGGGCGGCGTCCTCGACCTGGACCTGCTCAGGCGTCAGGCCGTTGGCCTCCAGCTGGCGGCGCAGCAGGTAGCGCTTGGCGATCTCCAGCTTCTCGCGCGAGGTGTAGCCGGCGAGCGGGATGATCTCCATCCGGTCACGGAGCGGTCCGGGGATGCCCTCCAGCATGTTGGCCGTGGCGATGAAGACCACGCGCGAGAGGTCGTAGGGCACGGCCAGGTAGTTGTCGCGGAAGGCGTTGTTCTGCTCCGGATCGAGCACCTCCAGCATGGCGGACGAGGGATCGCCGTGGACGCCCGCGCCCATCTTGTCGAGCTCGTCCAGCATCATCACGCAATCGCGCGATCCCGCCTTGCGGATGGCCTGGATGATGTTGCCCGGCAGCGCGCCGACATAGGTGCGCCGGTGGCCGCGGATCTCCGCCTCGTCGTGCACCCCGCCCAGGCTGACGCGGACGAACTTGCGGCCCATGGCGCGGGCGATCGACTGGCCGAGCGAGGTCTTGCCGACGCCGGGCGGTCCGACGAAGCAGAGGATCGGCGCCTTGCCGCCCGGCGCGAGCTTGCGCACCGCCAGGTATTCGACGATCCGCTGCTTGATCTTCTCCAGGCCGAAATGGTCGGCGTCGAGGATCCGGCGCGCCTCCTCCAGATCGATCGGCGCCGGCTCGGGCAGTTTCCAGGGCAGTTCCGTCAGCCACTCCAGGTAGCTGCGGATCATGCCGTATTCGGCCGAGGCGTCCGGCGTCCGCTCGAGCCGGCGCAGCTCCTTGCGGGCCTGGGCGTCGACCTCCTCGGGCATGCCGGCGGCCTCGATGGCCGCCGCCAGCTCCGCAGTGTCGGCTTTCGGATCGTCCTCGCCCAACTCGCGCTGGATGGCGGCCATCTGTTCACGGAGCACCGCCTGGCGCTGGCGCTCGTCGAACACCGCGCGGGTCTGCTGGTTGATCTCCTGCGACAGGCGCAGCACCTCGATGCGGTGGGCCAGCAGGCGCGAGACCTTGTCCAGCCGCTGGACGAGATCGAGCGTCTCCAGGATGTCCTGCTTCTCCTCCGGCTTCAGGTCCATGTGCGCCGCCGCGAGGTCGGCCAGGGCCGCGGGCGAGGTCACCGCCTCCACCGCCTGGCGCAGGGGCTCGGGCGCGGCGGGCAGGAGCTGCAGGGCCTCCAGGGCGCGCTGCTTGAGGGTCAGGAAACGCGCCTCGATGTCGGCGCCCTGGCCGACGGGCTCCGGCAGGTGCAGGCCGCGGGCCACCAGGAACGGCCAGCCCGGCAGGAACTCGGTGATGTGGAAGCGCTGCACGCCCTGGCAGATCAGGTGGTGGCCGCCGTCCGGGGCGGTGATGTAGCGCAGCAGGTTGGCCACCACCCCCATGCGGTGCAGCTCGGCGGGGCCGGGGTTCTCCACCTGCGGATCGGTCTGCAGCACAATGGCGAACTGCCGCTGGACGCGGACCGCCTGCTGGGCCGCGGCGACCGCGTCGCGTCCGTCGAGCGCTATGGGCAGGACGATCTCCGGGAACAGCACGGTGTCGCGGACCGGGACGATGATGACGGCGTCGGCCGGCAGCGGTGGCAGCAGCGGCGCGCCGGGAGGCGTTTCGGACGGGCGGTCTTCGGCTTCCGACATGGGGCGCTTCCTCCGCTCAATGGATCTTGCGCAGGCTGACCAGCAGGCAGCCGTTGGCGTTGAGGCGGCGCACGCTGTCGTAACGTCCGGCCGGCAGCGGCACGCGGCGCTCGAAGCGGCCCTGCGGCAGCTCGAGCCGATGGATGATCGCCGTCTCCAGCTCCCGCGGCAGGATGCGCACGCCGCAGAGCACCAGGGCGCCGCCCTCGATCACCGCCTCCACCGCATCCGGGTCGACGCCGGGCAGGGCGGCGAGGATCAGCACTTCGTGGTCGGTCTCCAGCACGTCCACCGGCGGTTCCCAGGTGGGCTCGGCCGAGCGCCGGGCGGCTGGACGGAAGAGCTGGCGGTGCAGCCGCTCGGCCCGCGAGAGCATCTGCACTGCGTCGGCCCACATCCAGGCCGCAGGATCGTCATGCCGCATCGTCTGGCCTCCTCCCCCGTGCGGGCAAAAGACCGGGCGAGGCGCCCCGGTTCCCGCGCCGTAGCCTGAGCTTCGCAATTGCCCGTTGTCCGCCGACGGACAGGCCGCCTTGCAACTGTCATGCGCGGCGCGCAAAAACCGCCCCGGACTACGGAGCGAGCTCATGATCACCAGACGAGGCGCTGCAACGGCGTTGGCGTTGACTGCGGCGCTGCTGGCCGCGGGCTGCGGCAAGTCCCGGCAGAATGGCGCGGCCCCGGCCGGGGGCGGCGGCGCGTCGATCTCGGGCGCCGGCGCGACTTTCCCGGCGCCGCTCTACGCCCGCTGGGCCGAGACCTATAGAAGCCAGACCGGCCTCGCCCTGAACTACCAGGCGATCGGCTCGGGCGGCGGCATCAAGCAGATCGAGGCGGGCACCGTCGACTTCGGCGCCTCGGACAAGCCGCTGAAGCCGGAGGACCTGGACAAGAACGGCCTCTACCAGTTCCCCACCGTGATCGGCGGCGTGGTCCCGGTGATGAACCTGCCGGGCGTGCAGCCGGGCCAGGTGAAGCTGACCGGACCCCTGCTGGGCGACATCTACCTGGGCGCGGTGAAGAGCTGGAGCGATCCGAAGATCGCCGCCGCCAACCCGGGCGTGAAGCTGCCCAACCTGCCGATCAGCGTGGTGCACCGCTCCGATGGCTCGGGCACCAGCTTCCTCTTCACCACCTATCTCGCCGGCCAGAACCCCGCCTGGGCCCAGAAGGTGGGCGCGAGCGACAGTGTGCAATGGCCCACCGGCATGGGCGGCAAGGGCAACGACGGCGTGGCCGCCTTCGTCAAGCAGACCCCGGGCGCCATCGGCTATGTGGAATACGCCTACGCCACGCAGAACAAGCTGACCTACGCCGATCTCAAGAACCACGACGGCGCCTTCGTCGCCCCGACCGCCCAGGGCTTCGCCGCCGCGGCCGCCGGCGCCGACTGGACCAAGGCGCCCGGCAACTACCTGCTGCTGATCGACCAGGCCGGCGCGGCCACCTGGCCGATCACCGGGGCGACCTTCATCCTGCTCCACAAGCAGCAGGGCGACGCCGCCAAGGGGAAGGCGGTGCTGGGCTTCTTCGATTGGGCCTACAAGAATGGCGACGCCGCCGCGACCCAGCTCGACTACGTGCCGCTGCCCGCCGCGGTGAAGGACCTCGTCCGCAAGCAGTGGGCCGACATCAAGACCAAGGACGGCCAGCCGGTCTACGCCGGCTCGTAGGGAGGATCACGGCGCGTAAGCTTGTCGCCTCCGGCCTGAGCGCGCTAGTGGAGCGTCCGGAGGAACCGCCCAGATGACCGACACGCTCGCCGCCTTCACCGCCGAGGACGACCGCTATCACCCGCTCTCGGACGACCCTTACGAGACCGAGACCAACTGGTGGTCGTTCAACATCCCCGAGCGGAAGATCGGCTGCTGGATCCACACGCCCTACTATCCGAACCGCAAGACGGTCACCTGGCGGATTTTCGTGTGGGACGACAGCGGCGTCGATCCGGGCCACCTGGCCTACTACAAGCGGGTGGAGGAGGCGCCGATGCCGGAGGCGCCGGACCTGCGCGACATTACCTTCCCGAACGGTGGCTACAGCCTGAAGGTGCTGGAGCCGACGATGAAGTACCAGCTGAGCTACGCCGATCCGGAGCGGGGCTTCGCGCTGGACTTCACCCACACCGGCGTGCACCCGCCGCACCGCTTCCAGCCGGGCGAGCCGCCGTTCATGCAGACCCCGCACTTCGACCAGCTGGGCCACATCGAGGGCGTGCTGACCCTGCGCGGCGAGAAGATCCCGATCGACAGCTGGAGCGTGCGCGACCGCACCTGGGGCCCGCGCGGCGGGCCCTACGCCACCAGCCGCAAGCAATACCCGGCCGACGCCTCGCGGGTGGCCAACCCCGGCGGGCCGCGCTGGCGCCAGATCGAGCGGGAGCGGGGCCGCGGCCGCATCCAGTACATCTTCGGCCACTCCGGCCCGGACGCCGGGTTCCTGGGCTTCGTGCGGGTGCAGGACGGCGAGGCCTCTGGCTGGGCGCCGATGAACGTCGGCTGGCTGCTCAAGGACGGCAAGTTCGGCCGGCTCGATAAGGCCCGCTCGAAGATGATCAACTTCCGCGACCCCAACACCGGCTGGAGCTCGCATATGCAGGTGGCGCTGGCCGACGACCTCGGCCGGACGATGGAGGTGGAGGGCATGTCCGTCAGCCGCATGAGCGAGCACGGCTACGGCACCAACCAGCTCATGCGGTGGGAGT
>JAQGIJ010000654.1 GCA_028291285.1 Phenylobacterium sp.
GCTTCATCTAGGGTCCCGCAAGGGTCGCGACCGGCGCAACCTTGGGCTCGGGCTGTCGCAAACATTCGCCGCGGCGGGAAGATGCCGGCGCGCTGCGCGGCCGCCCCGGGTCCGAAGCGCCTAGGGCCCAGCCGCGCGGGGTATTAGATAGGACGGCTGCAGAGGGACCGGCGGGCGGTGGGACGAGTGGTTGCGATTGCGCAGGAGCAGCCCGGGCCGGCGGCCGAGCTCGCCCGGGAGGCTCACCGGATCACCGCGGACCTGAATCGGCCGGAGCCCGCCGTCTACTGGACCGACCTCGCGATCACGGCTGCGGCGACCTACGGCGGGCTTGCGGCGGCGGCGCAGGCCCACGGCCCGGCCCGGGCGCTGGGCGCGGGCCTCTGCCTGGTGGCGCTCTATCGGTCGGTGAGCTTCATCCATGAGCTGGCCCACCTGCGGGCGCACGACGCGCCGGGCTTCCGGCTCGCCTGGAACGCCGTGATCGGGGTGCCTTTCCTGGTCCCCTCGCTGCTCTACGAGGGCGTCCACAACCTGCACCACGCCAAACCGCGCTACGGCACCCCGCAGGACCCCGAGTACCTGCCGCTGGCGAGCAGCCGGCCGGTGGCGGTGGCCGCCTTCCTGGCCATTGCGCTGCTGGCGCCGCTCGGCGCCTTCCTGCGGTTCGCCGTGCTGACGCCGCTGTCCTTGGCGGCGCCGGGGCTGCGCGAGGCGGTGGTCAGCCGCTTTTCGGCGATGTGCATCAACCCGGCGTTCCGCCGCCAGGACCTGACGCGCGCGCGGGCGGTCGGCTGGCGCGCGCAGGAGATCGCAGCGTGGCTGTGGAGCTGGGCCCTCGTGGCGCTGGTCGTCCGCGGCGGGCTTGGCGCGCGCTACGTGCTGACGGCGGCGGCGACCATGACCGCGGTCACGGTCCTCAACCAGCTGCGCACGCTGGTGGCGCACGGCTGGACCAGCGACGGCCAGGCCATGAGCTTCACCGATCAGTTCCTGGATTCCATCAATGTGCCGCCGCCGGGCTGGCTGCCGCTCGTCTGGGCGCCGGTGGGCCTGCGCTACCACGCCCTGCACCACCTCCTGCCGCGGATCCCCTACCACCACCTGGCCGAGGCGCACCGGCGGCTGGCGCAGGCGCTGCCGGCCGGGTCCGCCTACCACCGGGCGCAGCACCGCGGCCTGCTGGCGCCGCTTCGCGCGCTCATGGCCCGCTCGGCCTGCTCCGGCGGCGCCCGCGGCAGCGGCCCGGCGCCACGGCGCAAGAATGTCACTTGATAATCCGCGCGACGCCCGTTGAAACAGTGCCGTGACCGTCACCCCCACAGCTCCGGACCGCGCGCTGCGCCGCGCGGACTTCGCCACCCTCACCCAGGCGCTGGATTATGCCGCCGCCGGTGAGACCGGCCTGAACTTCCACGACCTGCGCGGCCGCCTGCAGCAGGCCATGCCCTACGCGGAGCTGCGCGCCCGGGCGCTGGAGCTCGCCGGGCGTCTGCTGGCGGCAGGCCTGGAGCTGGGCGACCGGGTGGGCCTGGTGGCGGACACCACGCCGGAGTTCGTCGAGGCCTTCTTCGCCTGCCAGTACGCCGGCCTGATCCCGGTGCCGCTGCCGTTGCCGGCGCCGCTCGGCGGGCGGGCGGCCTATGTCGAGCACATCGCGCGGATGCTGGCGGCCGCGGCCGCCGCGGCGGTTGTCGCGCCGGCGACCTACGAGGCCTGGGTCTCGGAGGCGGCGGCCGCCTCGGGCGTGGCGCGGACGCTCGGCCTGGAGACGCTGCCGGCGGCCGACGGGCGGGCGCTGCCCGGCATCACCCCGGAGCGGACCTCCTACCTGCAGTTCTCGTCCGGCAGCACCCGCAATCCGGCCGGCGTCGTGGTGACCCACCGCGCCCTGATGGCCAATGCGGTGGCCATCACCCGTGACGGGCTGCAGGTGCGGCCGCAGGACCGCGCGGTCTCCTGGCTGCCGCTCTACCACGACATGGGGCTGATCGGCTTCCTGCTGGGGCCGGTGACCAGCCAGATGTCGGCGGACCTGCTGCCGACGGCGGCCTTCGTGCGCCGCCCGCTGCTGTGGCTGGAGCTGATCGCCCGCAACGGCGGCACGATCTCCTATAGCCCGACCTTCGGCTACGAGCTCTGCGTGCGGCGGGCCGATGCCGCGCCCAGCCTGCCCGACCTCTCCAGCTGGCGCATCGCCGGCGTGGGCGGCGACATGGTGCGTCCGGCGCCGCTCAATGGATTCGCCGAGCGGTTCGCCGAAGCAGGGTTCAAGGCCGAGGCCTTCGTGGCCAGCTACGGCATGGCCGAGGCGACGCTGGCGCTGACCATGGCGCCGCTCGACCGCGGGCTGGTCTTCGACACCGTCGACGTGGACGCCATGGAGCGCGACGCCGTGGTCACAGGCGGCGAAGGCGCGGCCAGGCGGCGCAGCTTCGTGCGCTGCGGGCCCATCCTTCCTGGCCACGAGCTGCAGGTCCGCGGCGAGGACGGCCGGGCGCTGCCGGAGCGCCGGGTCGGACGCATCTTCGTGCGCGGGCCCAGCCTGATGGGCGAATACTTCCGCCAGCCGGAGGCGACCGCCGCGGCGCTCTCCGCCGACGGCTGGTTGGACACCGGCGACCTCGGCTACCTGGCCGACGGCCAGATCACGCCCACCGGCCGCTCGAAGGACCTGATCCTGTTCAACGGCCGCAACGTCTGGCCGCAGGACCTGGAGTGGACAGCGGAATCGGGCGTCGAGGGCCTGCGCAGCGGCGATGTGGCCGCCTTCTCGGCGCGGGAGGAGGCGCAGGTGGTGCTGCTGGTGCAGTGCCGCAGCAGCGACCGCGAGGTGCGGGCCCGCATCTCCGAGGACGTCGCCGCGCTGATGCGGGCGCGGCACGGGGTGGACGCCCAGGTGCGGCTGGTCGGCCCGCACGCCCTGCCGCAGACCTCGTCGGGCAAGCTCAGCCGGTCGAAGGCGCGCGCCCTCTACGAAAGCGGAGCCTTCGACCTCGTGGACTCCTGAGTGGCGCCGCGCGTTGCGGTCACCGGCGCGACCGGCTTCCTCGGACGCCATCTCGTGCGGGCGCTCGCCGAGGCGGGTTGGTCGGTGCGGGCGCTGGTCCGGCGCGATCCGGTGGCGGCGTTCGGCGCGACCGAGACCGAGGTGGTGATCGGCGGCTTGGCCGACGCCGCGGCGATGGCGCGGCTCTGCGCGGGCGCCGAGGTGCTGGTGCACGCCGCGGGCCTGGTGAAGGCGCGCAGCCGCGCGGAGTTCCAGGCGGTCAACGCCGAAGGCGCGCGGCGGGCGGCGCTCGCGGCCGAGCAGGCCGGCGTGCCGCGCATGGTGCTGGTCTCCAGCCTGGCGGCGCGCGAGCCGCAGCTCTCCGCCTATGCCGCCAGCAAGGCCGCCGGCGAGGCGGCCGCCGCCGAGGTGCTGGGCGAACGGCTGGCGATCCTGCGGCCGCCGGCGATCTATGGCCCCGGGGATCTCGAGACCCTGGCGGTGTTCAGGCTGGCGGCGTGCAGCCCGCTGCTGCCGACCTTCGACCCCCGCGCCCGGATCGCGATGATCCACGCCGCCGACGCCGCGCGGCAGATCGCCGCCGCCGCGGCCGGACCGCCGGAGCGCTCGCCGGCGGCGCTGTCGGACGCCCGGCCGGAGGGCTACGGCTGGCGCGAGATCGCCGAGGCCGCCGCCGAGGCCGTCGGCCGCCGCAGCCGGCCGGTGCGCCTGCCAGGCGCGGCCTTGGCCCTGGCCGGCGCGGCGGGCTCGCTGGCCCGCGCGCTGGGAGGCAATCCGATGCTCACGCCGGGGAAGGCGAGGGAGCTCCGCTGGCCGGACTGGAGCGTGCGACCCGACGAGCTCTGGGCCGCCGCGCCACGCGCGGAGTTTGGCCTGCGCGACGGTTTCGCCCAGACAGTGCGATGGTGGCGTGAGGCGAAACGCCTCGTGCTGTGAAGGTTTTCTTGCAGAATCTCAACGGAACTGTGGCAATCGCCTCTCAGGGTGATTAGCTGTGTCGACTAAGTGCGGGACTCTGGGGTGAGATGGCCGAACTCGTCGTGGATTTGACGGTCCGGGAGATCGGGCGCGCCGCGGAGGCAGTGCTCGGTCAGCCCGTATCTGTCGCCGAGGACACGGATATAGCGCGCGACCTTTCGGTGGACTCGCTGGCTCTGATGAACATCGTCATGGAGCTTGAGGACAAGTTCGACTTGTCTATACCGCTCGACCGCATGGCGGACGTCCAGACAGTGG
>JAQGIJ010000115.1 GCA_028291285.1 Phenylobacterium sp.
GCAGCGCCGCCGCCAGCTCCGCCTCGCTGTGGACCGCGTTGACCTCTGGCGGGCGCACCTGCAGCGCGAGGATCGTCATGGCGAAGGCGAAGACGCTGTCACTCAGGTTCCAGATCCGGTCGAGTGCCCGTCCGGCGAGGCTGTTGTAGTCCATCGGCGCCTCCGATTTCGCCAGGTTGCCGGGCTAATCTGCGCCCGCGGGCATTGTCAGCCAAACTCACGACGCGGTAACCGGCACCGCCTATCCACCCAAACTGATGGGTCGGTTGTTGGGATCGCGCCTAGAGATGCTTCTTGGCCTCTAGGCCCAGAACGTCCGCAACCCACCCCCGAACGGTCCTTCCGAACGTCCGGATCGCGGCTCCGAACGTGCCGTCCCCGCGATCCGGAGGACGAGGCGTCAGAGCTCTACCTGCTCCGACAGAGCGAGCGCGTCGTCGACCTCGATCCCGAGATAACGGACCGTGCTCTCGATCTTCCGGTGCCCGAGGAGGAGCTGGCAAGCTCTGAGGTTGCCGGTCCGCTTGTAAATCAACGCCACCTTCGTCCGGCGCAGGCTGTGGGTGCCGTAGGCGCGCGGCTCCAAGCCGACCGCGCCCACCCAATGGTCGACCAGGCGCCCGTATTGCCGGGTGGTGATGTGATCGCCTGGGCGACCCCGACTCGGGAACAGCCAGCAATCGGCGTGATGGCCCCGAAGCTTGAGCCAGGCGACCAGGGACTCACGCGTTGGTTCGGTGATCTCGAACGGCACAGGGCGTCTGGTCTTCTGCTGGATCACGGTCGCCCGGTCGCGCAGCGCGCCGCTCGGCGCGACGTCGCTGACCTTGAGCTTCACGAGGTCACAGGCCCGCAGCTTGGCGTCAATTGCGCAGTTGAAAAGGGCGAGATCCCGCACACGGCCTGCGGTCTTCAGGTGGTGCCGAATAGACCAGATGTGCTTCGGCTTCAGCGGCGGCTTTCTGTCCTTCGACCTGCACACGAAGCGGGTCTCACGCGCGGAAGGCGTGGTCCAGTCAATTTGCCATCCGCACATATCGATTGGGGTAAACGTGAGCATCGTGTCCACTGGAAGGGACCAAACTCTGACGCACCCCGTCGCGGGGCGGCGCCGGTTGGCCGTGCATCAAGCCTGGCGCCTGCCGGGCCACGCGGCGGACGCTGAGAACGCCGTTACACGTATTGCGCGCATTATGCCGCATGACCCGCGTTTGGTGTGACCCGCGCGCGGTGATAGCACGTGCCCCTCACGGCGGCTGAGCTTCGTGAGGCGGGCAGCGGGGTGTGAGCGTGTGGTGGTCAGGCAGGCTTGGCAGGCTCCTGGCCATAAAGCGGAAGGCGCGGCTGGCGGCGATCGACCCACGTCGGGTGCGCGAGCTGTTCGAAGAGGCGCCCGGCTTCATGGCTATCGTTCGCGGCCCGGACCATCGCTACGAGGCGGTGAACCGCGCCTATCGGGACTACATGGGCGCTCGTGAGTTCGCAGGGCGCCCCGCCCGGGAGGTCGCCGCCGATCTCGCGGCGCAGGGCCTTCTCGACATCTGCGACCAGGTCTACCGGACGGGCGCGACGTTCGTCGGCCGAGACGTCCGGGTGCAGGTTCAGCGCGACGCCGCCGGCCCGCCGGCCGAGACCCACATCGATTTCGTCTTTCAGCCCCTCCGGGACCGGGACGGCTCCGTGAGCGGCATCTTCTGCCAGGGCCATGACATCACCGGCTGGAAGGTTACGGAGGACGAGCTTCGCGCCAGCCGCGAGGAACTGGCCGCCGCCTTGAGCGCCACCGAGGCGATCATCGACCACTCGCACGACGTCATCTGCACGCTGGATGCCCAGGGCGTCTTCACCAAGGTGAGCCGTCAGGCGGAGCAGCTCTGGGGCTACCGCGTGGACGAGATGGTGGGGCGCCACTTCCAGGACTTCATCCATCCGGAGGACCTGGAGAAGACCTTCGCAATGGCGGCGCGGATCTGCAGCGGCCAGGCCACGAACAGCTTCATGAACCGCTTCATCCACAAAGACGGCGGCCTTACGCCGCTGATGTGGTCCTCCGTCTGGTCCGAGACCCATCAGACCATGTTCGCCATCGCCCGCGACATGCGCGAGCACTTCGAGGCCGAGGAGAAGCTGCACCAGGCGCAGAAGATGGAGGCGGTTGGGCGGCTGACCGGCGGGGTGGCGCATGATTTCAACAACCTGCTGACTACGGTGATCGGCAGCGCCGACGCCCTCAACGAGGGCTTGCATGACCGGCCCGAGCTCCGCACGCTGGCGCAGCTGGTGCTGGAGGCGGCCGAACATGGCGCCGATCTGGTCAGCAGCCTGCTCGCCGTCTCGCGCCGCCAATCCCTGGCGCCCGCTCCGGTCGAGTGCCGCGCCTTCCTGGACAACATGGCGCGCATGCTCCGGCGCACGCTGGGCGAGGACATCGAGATCACGGTAGAGATACGCCAGGCCGAGCTGCGCTGCCTCGCCGACCCAAACCAGCTCACCAGCGCGGTCTTGAACCTCGCGCTCAACGCGCGCGACGCCATGCCCGAAGGCGGACGCTTGGCCCTGCGCGCCCACATCGAGCGCGAGGGCCGGAACCAGCGCTGGGTCGTGCTCTCGGTGGAGGACACCGGCGAAGGCATGTCGCGGGAGACCATCGAACGCGCCTTTGAGCCCTTCTTCACCACCAAGGCCGCAGGCCGGGGCACGGGGCTGGGGCTGAGCATGGTCTACGGGTTCGCGACTCAATCGGGCGGCCGGATCGAGATCGACTCCGAACCGAGCCGCGGCACGCGCATGAAGCTCTACCTGCCGCACACCAGCGAACCCATGCCGTCCCCGCCCCGGGTCGAACGCCCAACGGCGCCTGCGCGGCGGGGTCATATCCTGGTCGTGGAGGACGACGACCTGGTGCGCGCCCAGGTCGAGCGGCAGCTGGCCGCGCTGGATTATCGCGTCACCGTCACGCGCGACGGGCAGCAGGCGCTTCAGCGGCTGGCCGAAGACGACGTGGACCTGCTGCTCACCGACGTTGTGATGCCCGGCGGCATGAACGGCCGCCAGCTCGCCGACCACGCGCGGCTCCTGAAGCCTGGTCTGCGGATCCTGTTCACCTCCGGCTACACCGAGGACGCCATTGTGCGCGCCGGCGGGCTGGACGCCGACTTCCTGCCCAAGCCTTACCGGCGCGCCAAGCTGGCGCGGAAGGTCGCCGAGGCGCTCAGCCATGGCTGAGGGCATGAGCGTCCACGTGATCGACGACGACGAAGGCATCCGCCGGATGCTGGCCTACGTGCTGGGCTCCGCCGGATTTGGCCCCCGCCTCTACGCCTCGGCCGAGGCGTTCCTGCGCGAAGCGGCTACGGGTGGCGGGCCCGCCGGCGTCCTGACCGACGTGCGGCTTCCCGGCATGAGCGGCCTCGACCTTGTGCGGCGGCTCAAGGCGGAAGGGGACGCGGGCCCAGTAATCGTCATGTCCGGCGTGGCCGACATCGACATGGCCGTGGAGGCCATGAAGCTCGGTGCGGTCGACTTCCTGCAGAAGCCGTTCCGCCCCGCGACCGTGGTCGCGGTCCTGCGGGAGGCCGTCGAGCAGGAGGGACGGAGGGGACTGC
>JAQGIJ010000056.1 GCA_028291285.1 Phenylobacterium sp.
AGATAGGTGCACATGGTGCGCTGGCCGTCTGGGGTGACGTTGATCATGGAGACCGCCGTCGCCGGCCCGCCGCTCAGCGGGGCGTTGTCGAAACGGGCCCCGATCGCGCGCATGTCGTGGGCGAAGACGCGGCCCAGCTGGTCGTCGGCCACCTTGCCCATGAAGGCGCCCTGGCCGCCGAAGCTCGCCAGGCCCGCGACCGTATTGGCCGCCGAGCCGCCGGAGGCCTCCACGCCAGCCGCCATCTTGGCGTAGAGCGCCTTCGACTGGCCCTCGTCGACCAGCATCATGGCGCCCTTGGCCAGACCGTTCGCCTGCAGGAAGGCGTCCTGCGCCGGCGCGATCACGTCGACGATGGCGTTGCCGATCGCGGCGACGTCGTAGAGGTCTGGCATGCTTGAGCTTTCCGGGATTCGCGTGGGCGACTTACAGGGAAAGCCCCGGCGGGGCAACGCGGAGCGCTAGGGACGAAGCAGCACAACGGCGCTCATGATGGCGGGCGAGACGATGACCAGCAGGATGAAGCCCCAGAAGACGGCGGCGCGGATCTCGTCCCACCGGTCGGCGCGGGGCGCCTCGCGGGCGCATTCGATGGTGACAGAGGACATGGCGCGCTCCAGTTGCGTTCCGGTGCGTCTGAATGCCTCAGCCCAGCTACGCGGACAAAGGAGAAGAACGGCGTTCAGCTGAGCTCAGCTCACCCGGGGTGCAGGCCGTCGGCCTTGGCCTGGGCGATCAGCCAGGCGCGGAACCGGCGGATCGCCGGCAGCTCGGCCTTCTCCGGCAAGGTCAGAATCCAGTGGCTGAGCGGGCTGGAGACGGTGATGTCGAAGAGCCGCACGAGCCGGCCTGAGGCCAGCTCGTCCACCACCATCGCCTCCTGGGTCAGCGCGACGCCGCGCCCGGCCAGCGCGGCCTCGATGGCCAGGTAGGTGTTGCTGAACTGCAGGCCGCGGGTGGGATCCACCTCGGACGCGCCGGCCGCCGCAAGCCACTGCGGCCAGGAGGGCTCCGCCGGCGTGAGATTGACGTCGGAGAGCAGCAAGGCGCGCGCCAGGTCGCGCGGGTGGGCCAAGGTCTGCGACTGCAGGAGGCGCGGACTGCACACCGGGAACATGCGGGTGGAGATCAGCGGCGTGGCGACGAGGCCGGGGTAGGGGCCGGTCCCATAGCGAATCGCCAGGTCGATGCGATCGCGCACCAGGTCGGCCGTCAGGTCCGAGGCGGCGATCAGCACCTGGATATCGGGATAGCGCTCCTGGAAGCCGTGCAGCCGCGGCACCAGCCAGCGCGCCGCCAGCGAATGCATGACGCTGACCGCCAGGGGACCTGCGCGGGCGCCCCTGGCCTCCGCCACCGCCGCCTGCATCACCAAGAGCCCCTGGCGCGCGCCCGCGGCGAGGCGTTCGCCGGCGGACGTCAGCCGAACGGCGCGGTTGAACCGCTCGAAGAGCCGCAGGCCCAGCTCGGTCTCCAGCGCCTTCACCTGGCGGCTGACGGCTCCCGGCGTCACCGCCAGCTCGTCGGCGGCCTTCAGGAAGCTCAGGTGGCGGGCGGCGGCCTCGAAGGTGCGCAGGCCGTTGAGCGGCAGGCGCGGCGGCTGGCTCACGGCGCGCCCATGAAGAGGTGCCGCGACGGGCAGAGGTCGGCCACCGGGCATTCCTCGCACTTCGGCCGCCGCGCCGTGCAGATGTAGCGGCCGTGCAGGATCAGCCAATGGTGCGCCCGCGTCAGGTATGGCTCCGGGACCAGCGCCATCAGTTGCGCCTCCACCTGGTCCGGCGTCTTGCCATCGGAGAGGCCCAGCCGGTGGGCGACGCGGAACACGTGGGTGTCGACGGCGATGGCCGGCTCGATGCGCAGCTCGTTCAGCACCACCGAGGCGGTCTTGCGGCCGACGCCCGGCAGGGCCTGCAGCTTCTCGCGGTCCAGCGGCACGTCACCGCCGTACTGCTCGATGAGGATGCGCGAGAGCGCGATGACGTTCTTGGCCTTGGTGTTGAACAGGCCGATCGAGGCGATGAAGGGCTTCAGCCCCGCTTCCCCCAGCGCCAGCATCTTCTGCGGGGTGTCGGCGACCGCGAAGAGCTTCGCCGTGGCCTTGTTCACCGAGACGTCCGTCGCCTGGGCCGACAGCGCCACGGCCACCAGCAGGGTGAAGGGGCTCTCGTAGTCGAGCTCGGTGCGCGGATCGCTTTCCTGGCTCTGGAAGCGGGCGAAGATCTCGGCGACCCGCGCCTGCTCGGCGGGGCTGACGCGCCTGGTGCGCGGCTTGAGGACGGGCTTGGCCATGGGGGCCGGAAGATGACCCGCGCCCGCGCGCTTGTCAGCCCCGAAGCCGGCGGCGTGTTCTCGTTCTCCCGCTCTGGAGCCGCTCCTGCGTCGGGCGTATCCTGCAGCTCGACATGCAGCCGCCGCTCTACATGGACGCCGAGATCCGGCCGAACAGGTCGCTGTCGGAGCGCGGCTTCATCGTGCTGATCACCATCGTGACCCTGGCCAACTGCGTCTCGGCCGCCGTCTTCATCGCCATGGGCGCCACCTTCGTGCCGTTCTTCCTCGGGCTCGACCTGCTGGCGGTGATCGTCGCCTTCCTGGTCAGCTTCAGCGCCGCGCGGCGCATCGAGCGCGTGCAGGTGAGCGCCAGCGAGATCCGCGTCACCCATGAGACCCCCAAGTGGAGCCGGCTGGTCTGGGAGAGCCCCACCGCCTTCACCCGCGTCCGGGTCGAGAAGGCGGACGAGCGGACGATCGCGCTCAAGCTCGCGCTCTCCGGCAAGGAGGCGGAGGTGGCCGCCGCCCTCAGCCCCCGCGAGCGAGCCGACTTCGCCAAGGCCCTGGAGCGCGCCATCTGGCGGGCGAAGCGCGAGCGGAGCTAGGCAGCGCCCCCTGAGGGCATCGTTAGAGGATGAACCGCGACAGGTCGGCGTTCTTGGCGAGCTCGCCGACGCGGATGCGGACGTACTCGGCGTCGACGGTGAGGCTCTCGCCGGAGCGGTCGCCGGCGGTGAAGCTGACCTCCTCCAGCACCTTCTCGAGCACCGTCTGCAGCCGCCGCGCGCCAATGTTCTCCACGGCCCCGTTCACGGTGACGGCGGCGTCGGCAAGCGCGTCGATCGCTTCTTCGGTGAAACTGAGCGTGACGCCTTCGGTCGCCAGCAGCGCCTGGTGCTGGCGGATCAGGTTGGCCTCGGGCTCGGTGAGGATGCGGCGCAGGTCGTCGCGGGTCAGCGCCTTCAGCTCCACGCGGATCGGCAGCCGGCCCTGCAGCTCGGGCAGCAGGTCCGAGGGCTTGGCGACGTGGAAGGCGCCGGAGGCGATGAACAGGATATGGTCGGTCTTCACCGGGCCGTACTTGGTGGAGACGGTGGTCCCCTCGATCAGCGGCAACAGGTCGCGCTGCACGCCTTCGCGGCTGACATCGGCGCCGGCGCGCTCGGCCCGGCTCGCCACCTTGTCGATCTCGTCGATGAAGACGATGCCGTGGTTCTCGGCCAGCTCCAGCGCCTCCTGGGTCAGCGCCTCCTGGTCGAGGAGGTTGTCGCTCTCCTCGGCGATCAGCGGCACCCAGGCTGCGGCCACCGTCGTCTTGTGCGTCTTGGTCCGCCCGCCGAAGGCCTTGCCGAACATGTCGCCGAGATTGAGCACGCCCATGGAAGCGCCCGGCTGGCCGGGGATGTCGAAGGCGGGGAAGGCCGGCCCGCTGTCGGACATCTGCAGCTCCACCTCCTTTTCGTCCAGCTCGCCCGCGCGCAGCTTGCGGCGGAAGGCGTCGCGGGCGGCGACCGAGCCAGGCCCGGTGAGCGCGTCCAGGATCCGCTCCTCGGCGGCGGTCTCGGCGCGGGCGCGCACGCCTGCCCGGCGCTTCTCGCGCACCATGGCGATGGCGCCCTCCACCAGGTCGCGGACGATCTGGTCGACGTCGCGGCCGACGTAGCCCACCTCGGTGAACTTGGTGGCCTCGACCTTCAGGAACGGGGCCTGGGCGAGGCGGGCGAGCCGGCGGGCGATCTCGGTCTTGCCGACGCCGGTGGGCCCGATCATCAGGATGTTCTTCGGCGTGATCTCGTCGCGCAGGTCTTCCGGCACCCGGCGGCGGCGCCAGCGGTTGCGCAGCGCCACGGCCACCGCGCGCTTGGCCTCCTGGTGGCCGACGATGTAGCGGTCGAGCTCGGAAACGATCTCGCGCGGAGAGAATTCGGTCATTTGTCGGCCTCGAGCCCCACCCCAGTCCAGGTTTCGCGGGGAAGAGCGGGGGCGGGGGCGGCGAGGCTAGAGCGTCTCAACCGTCAGCTCGCCGTTGGTGTAGACGCAGATCTCGGCGGCGATGGCCATGGCCTTGCGGGCGATGGCTTCGGCGTCGAGGTCGCTGTCGAACAGGGCGCGGGCCGCGGCCAGCGCATAGTTGCCGCCCGAGCCGATGGCCGCCACGCCGCTTTCCGGCTCCAGCACGTCGCCGACGCCGGTGACGGTGAGGATGGTGGTGGCGTCGGCCACGATCAGCATGGCCTCGAGCCGGCGCAGGTAGCGGTCGGTGCGCCAGTCCTTGGCCAGGTCGACACAGGCCCGCGCCAGCTGCTCGGGATATTGCTCGAGCTTGGCCTCGAGCCGCTCGATCAGGGTGAAGGCGTCAGCGGTGGCGCCGGCGAACCCCGCGACCACCCGGCCGCCGGCCAGCCGACGGACTTTCTTCGCATTGCCCTTGACCACCGTCTGGCCCATGGAGACCTGGCCGTCGCCGGCGATCACGGTGGAGCCGGCCTTGCGAACGGCTAGGATGGTGGTCCCATGCCAGTCAGGGAACGTCGAGGCGCTTGCCATGGCCGCGCATGTGGCCAGAGGCGGACGCAAGGTCAAGGCGCACGGACGGCGGCGGCATGAGTTTCACCGACGAGGAGGTCGAGCGCTACGCCCGCCACCTGGTGCTGCGCGAGGTCGGCGGCCCCGGCCAGCAGCGGCTGAAGACCGCCAGCGTGCTGATCGTCGGCGCCGGCGGCCTGGGCTCGCCCGCGGCGCTCTACCTGGCTGCGGCGGGCGTCGGCACGGTAATGCTGGCCGACCCGGACGTCGTCGACCGCTCCAACCTGCAACGCCAGATCCTCTACGGCGAGGCTGACGTCGGCCATCCGAAGACCGAGGCCGCCGCCGACCGGCTGGCCGGGCTCAATCCGCACGTCTTCGTCGCCGGCTTCGAGGGCGCCTTCGACGCCGACAGCGCCGACGAGCTGGTGGCCGGCGTCGACCTGGTGCTCGACGGCACCGACGACTTCGCCACCCGCTTCGAGGTCAACGCCGCCTGCGTGCGCCACGGCAAGACGCTGGTCTCCGGCGCGATCGGCCGCTGGACCGGTCAGGTGGGCGTGTTCGCCGGCCAGCCCTGCTACCAGTGCCTGGTGCCGGAGATCCCGCCGGACGCCGAGACCTGCGTTGCGGTGGGGGTGGTGGGCGCGCTGGCCGGGGTCATCGGCTCGATGATGGCGCTGGAGGCGGTGAAGCTGATCGTCGGGGCGGGCGAGCCGCTCGCCGGCCGGCTGATGATCTACGATGCGCTCTCGGCCGAGACGCGCACGGTGAAGGTGGGCGCCGATCCGGCCTGCCCGGTGTGCGGAGGAAAGCCATGAGCCAGGATGCCTGGACGGCGGTCGACGACTACATCTGCGAGACCCTGCTCGCCTCGGACCCGACGCTGGAGAACACGCTGAGCGGCAGTCGCGCGGCAGGCCTGCCGGCGATCAACGTCGCGCCCAACCAGGGCAAGCTGCTGATGCTGCTGGCGCTGATGCAGGGTGCGCGGCGGATCCTGGAGATCGGCACCCTGGGCGGCTACTCGACGATCTGGCTGGCCCGCGCGCTGCCGGCGGAGGGCGAACTGGTGACCCTGGAGTACGAGCCCCGCCATGCCGAGGTGGCGCGCCGCAACCTCGACACAGCCGGCCTGGCCTGCCCGGTGGAGATCAAGGTCGGGCCGGCCGCCGAGACCCTGCCGACGCTGGCGGGTCCCTTCGACTTCATCTTCATCGACGCCGACAAGGCGAGCTACCCGGCCTATTTCGAGTGGTCGCTGAGGCTGTCGCGCCCCGGCTCGGTGATCGTCGTCGACAACGTGGTGCGCGC
>JAQGIJ010000060.1 GCA_028291285.1 Phenylobacterium sp.
GCCAGGCCGGCGCCCAGGAGCTCGAAGTTCGACCCCAGCATGCGCAGGTTGTGGAAGGCGAAGTCGTGGAAGGCCGCCTCGCCCGCCGCGGCCAGCGCCTCGGCCTGGGCCGGCGCGACGGCCTGGAAGGCGCGGATCGGGTTCGCCTGCGGCCGCTGGGACCAGTGCCAGGCGTAGAGCTCGGCGGCCAGCGCGCGCAGTCGGTCAGGCGCCAGCGGCTTGGGGTCGAGGTTGGTGAACTCGGTGTAGGGCCGGAAGAGCGTCTCATCCGGCATGGCGGGGCGAAGCACGCCGTCGAAGTCCTCGCCGTCCAGGGCGAAATAGCCGGCGTTGTGGAAGTACTCGAGCCGCCTGGCCGCGAGGTCGATCCGGTTGGGCGCGATGGTGGTCTTGCCGTGCTGGCGGCGGTAGGCGGCGACCCCGGTGTCGGGCAGGTAGTAGGGATCCACCTCCACCAGGCAGATCCGGTCCCGGCGCATCTGGCGCAGGACGTGCTGCTCGATCGGTTGGTAGACTGCGAGCTCCCGGACGCTGAGGCCGAACAGCGCCTGCAGCTCGGCCAGCGGGAACTTGCCGAAGCTGAACTGGTCGCCCTCGAAGTCCTGGCGGGCGGTGAAGCCCAGCGCCGGCTCTGGCGGCAGGCCCAGGGATTGCAGCAGCTCGATCCACAGGTCGATCGAACAGTTGGTCTCTTCCCAGCACCGGTCGGGGCCGTGCAGCGGGTGTGGCTTGAAGGTCTCCAGCGTCAGTTCGGGCAGGCAGGCGTCCATCTTACCCCCAGAGGGTCCGCCGGACCGGATCCGGCCAGGCCTGCGGATCGAGCCCGTGGTGGCGGAACAGCGCCAGCGCCACCCGCTCCAGGCCGAAGCCCACGCAGCCGGTGTGCGCCGACGTCCCGTCCGCCAGCCGCACGCCCCAAGTCTCGCCGAAATGGTCTTGGTGGTAGTTGAAGCTGAGGCAGGCGGTCGGCTGGGCGTTGGCCACCGGGATCACCATTTCCAGCTTCAGGCCCTGGTCGCGCTGGTTGACCTTCATCATCTTGCCGGCGCGCCCGAAGAAGGGATCGTTCGCCGGCACGACCTCGAACGGCAGCTCAAGGGCGGCGATCATGCCCTTGGCCCGCTCGATCCAGCCGGCGCGGAAGTCCTGCACCTGCTCGGCCGTGCCCGCGCGCACGAACTCGCGCATCCGGAACAGCTGCATGCGGCAGGGATCGGCGCTGGGCTCATGGCGGAAGCAGTAGGACTGGACGTCGAACAGCCGCCCTTGCGGCGACAGCGGCCCCTGGGCCGCGACCATCGGGTAGAGCGGATAGCAGGCGGCGGGCGTCAGCGCGATCTCGGTGGCCTGCTGGCCGCTGGTCCAGTCCTCGCCGGCGTCGAGCTTGGCCAGCAGGTCCAGGTGCTCGTGGTCGCCGCCGCAGAAGCTGTGCACCGTGCCCGCGAGCTGCGGGAAGCTCTTCATGTAGCCGCTGATCTGCAGCTGGCTGCGGGTCATCGCCGGGGGGAAGCGCAGCACCTCGGCCTTCTCCGCCGCGCCCGTGCGCGTCACCAGCGCCTCGAAGGCGGCGATCACGTCCTCGAACACGCCGCTGCGTCCATAGAGGCCGTCCACCCCGCTGGGGATCAGCAGCCCTTCGCCGATCAGCTGGTCGAGCAGAGTGACGACGGCGTCCATGTCAGATCCTCCGGGTGCTCGCAGGGCGTTGGATGAGCAGCATCTGGCCGGCGCCGGCGAGGATCCGGTCGTTGCCGATCATCAGGCGCGCGGAATGGATGTCGCGCAGGTGCCGTCCCAGGCCGTAGGGACCGGTATTCTTGTAGCCGGCCAGCCCGCAGATCATCAGCGCCTCGTCGACCACGCGCAGAGCCTCAGTGGAGACCGCGACCTTCAGCGCGTTGAGCGCCAGGGCGAAGCCCAGGGTCGGCGACACGTCCGGCGTCGCACGCGTGGCGTCCCAGCGGCAGAGCCCGTCGCGGATCGAGGCGTCGAGCATCTGCAGGCGCGTGAAGGTCTCGGCCAGCTTGGTGGCGCTGGGCGGCGCGCCCTGCGACTGCTTGCGGGCCTCGGCCACCACGCTGGCCTGGGCGCGGGCGAGCGCGTCGCCGGCCACGCCCGACCAGACGCTGCTCCACAGCAGGTGCGAGGCCGCGACCATGGATTCCGCGGCGATGTCGGCGAAGGCCCGGGGCAGGATCTGCTCCACCGCCGCCTCGGCCTTCAGCTTGAAGCCGTGGCTGCAGGTCCCGCGCATGCCCAGCGCGTCCCAGGTGGACACCCGCTCCAGCGCGTATTGCCCGTTCATCAGGACGCAGAGCACCTGGTCGGAGGACGGCGCCTCGGGATCGCGCCTGGCGGTGGCGAAGATGGCGTCGGCCTCCTCGCCGTAGGAGATCACCGGGGCGGCCTTGGCGAGCGTGAAGCTGTCGCCGCAGGCGTCCACGGCGCAGATCGACTGGCGAAGGTCGCCGCCGACGCCGATCTCGCTCGTCGCCGAGGCGAACAGCAGCTGCTCGTGGGCGTTGCGCCGGATCAGGTCGCGGTGCCAGGCGCTCTCCATCCCGCAGTCCAGCAGGTTGAAGAGGCTGATGTGGTGCATGGCGAAGATCATGCCCGACGAGGCGCAGGCCGCACCGATCGCATTGCAGATCCCGGCGATCTCGGAGAGGCCGACCCCCTCCCCGCCCAGGTCGGTGGGGGCGGTCAGGCCGAGCAGGCGCGCCTGGCGCATGGCGCCTACGGCTTCCGTCGGAAAGCGTCCGTCGCGGTCCACCTCCTCGGCGGCGGCGGCGGCGGCCTCGACCACCGCGCGCACGCGTTCGGCGAGGCTGACCCCGGCGATGGTCCCGGCCGGCTTCATGCGGCGATCGACCCGGGCGAGAGGGCGCCCACGGCGCGCTGGATGGCGCCGATGCTGCGGAAGGTGGCCCGGTTCAGCATTTCCTCGGGAAACTCGAGGCCGAAGGTCTCTTCGAGCGCCAACATCAGCTGCACCGAGGAGAAGGATTTCATCCCGGCCCGATAGAGATCGGTGTCGTCCGAAAGCTCGGCGCCAGCGGGCAGGCCGGCGTGGGCGATCACCAATTCTCGAATCTGTTCAATCATACCCAGTCCCCAATGAATGCGCTGCCATTGCCATCGGAGCGCCGCATTTGCTGTCCCGCTTCAACGTCGCGACGGCCCAGTCGTTGCAGCGTTCGCGATAAAGTTGACGGCTCCGCAGGCGGAGGGCTGCGCCGCCTCAGGCGCGCGCGGGCGCAGGCGGCCGGTCGGGCTTGGTCGTGGAGCGCCGCGCCTGGCGGGCGTTCCACTTGTCCTCGGCCATCCGGGCCAGGATGTACGGCGCGTTGCCCGGCCGCTGGCCGATGGCGACCAGGCCGCGCACCAACCCGCCCTCGCGCCGGGCGTCGAGCACCTCGCGCAGGTCCACCTTGGCCTGCAGGTGGCGCGCGTGACGGCGCACCGCCAGCTGCTCGCGCGCGGTGAGGCCAGGCAGCCGGGCCAGCCTGGCGCTGGCGGCGCGCAGCGCCCGCAGGTCCTGGGTGGTGTGGCGCCCGCTGAGCGAGCCGGCGCGCTCCACCGCGATGTAGCCGCACGGCCCGACCACCTTGAACACCCCGCCCAGGCCCAGGGCGGCGCTGTAGAGGATGAAGTCCTCGCCGAGCCGCAGCCCCTCGTCGTAGCCCAGCCCCTTCGCCTCCAGGAACGCGCGGCGCATGAGCGGCTTCAGGAAGCCGTATTCCCGCCGCGGCAGGCCCGGGCGGCTGACGTTCGCCTCCACGAAGCTGGTGAACTCGAGCCGGATCGGCAGCGGCTCGCGATCGCCGATCACCCGTTTCGCCGGCCCCGCCTCATGGCCTTCGAGCACCATCAGCAGGTCGTCGGCGACGAAGTCGCAGCCGTCGGCCTGGTCGAGCAGCCGCCCGAGCCGCCCTGCCTGGAAGAAGTCGTCGGCGTCCAGCGGGCAGATCCAGGGCGCGGTGGTGAGCGTGATCGCCAGGTTGCGCCCGGCGGCGGGCCCGCCCGATACCGGCAGGCTCTTGATTGTGAGCTTGGGCGAGCCGGCGGCGGCGGCGCGCGCGGCGCGCGCGGTGTCGTCCGTGGAACCGTCGTCGATCACCACGACCTCCCGCGCCTCAGGCTCGGCGATCGCGGAGGCCACCGCGCGGCCGATGGTGGCCGCGGCGTTCCGGGCCGGGATCATCACGGCGACCTGGCGCACGACGCTCATCGCGCCGGCTTCAATTTGCGGATGGACCGGACCTGGACCTGCGGATGTCTCACGACGCTCGAACCCCATGGCGAGTTCCTGCGCGGCCTCGACAGCGCAGCCTTAGGCCATGGAACACCAGAGGCCGCGCTTCGTTCCGCCCGGCCCGCGGGCGGGCGAAGCCTTGTTCCGCGGCCCCCGCGCCTCAGCTCTTGGCCACCTGGTTCGAGAGCCTGGGCCGCAGGTAGGCGTGCTTCTGGATGGTCATGGTGACCGGCAGGACCAGGCCGAACAGCGCCTGGTGGCGATAGCTGACGTCGGCGACGATCACGCTCTCATTGGCCTGCAGATAGCCTGCGGGAACGGAGGGCGCGCCCGCCGCCGTCCAGTTGCGACTGGCGGTCCAGTCGACGCTGACCGAACCGCCGGCGTTGGCCGACAGGCTCGAGACCCGCTCGCTCAGGTTGGAGTCGGCGAAGGGTGTGACCAGCACCGCGCCCGCCTGCAGGATGTCGGTCAGGTTGGCGTCGCTGACCGAGCGGTTCTGGGCGGTCAGGTCGGCGAGCGCCGCGGCGATGTGGGCCACGCGCCGGTGCGCCTCCCAGCCCTGCACGAGCTCGACCGAGCCCAGGTGGAAGACGATCATGATCGGGGCCACCAGCGCGAACTCGATGGCCGCGGCGCCGCCCTGGTTGCGACGGAGGATCTGGACCAGGCGTCGAACGGTGCGTCTCATCGGGGCCGGCTCAATCGTAGGGCTCGTTGCGGAAGGCGGCGCTGGTGTCGAGCAGCGCCTGGTTCGGGCCGGCCAGCTGGAAATTGCCGGCGTACATCGGCAGGATCAGCGGCCAGCGGTAGGTCGCCTTGACGACGACCACGTCGCCGGGGCCGCCGGCGTCGAACTGGCCCGACGGCGTGCTGGTGTCGCTGCTGGCGTTGGCGAAGGTCGCGTACGTCTTGACGCTGGTGGCGATGCGGCTGCGGCAGGTCGACAGGCTGTCGATCATGTTCGAGCAGACCATGTCGATGAAGGCGGTGCTGCTGGCCGGACGGTCGCTCGCCCCGGTGCGGATCTTGCGCGTCGTGACCAGCACGGCGGTGTCGAGGTTGGTGGAGATCAGTTCCATCGCGCCGATCTCGATCGTCGCGATCATCAAGGCTATGACCATCGGTGCGATGAAGGCGAATTCGACCGCCGTCGCCCCCCGATCGTTCCGCCTGAAGACGCGCTCCGGCACGGTCCTGCCTCCTTGAATAGTGAGGCAGTATCCTAGCGGGCTAGCCCCAATGAATTCTTACAATCCGGAGTATCCAGGATTCACCGTATCTGAAGAGACCGACTTAACCGTAAGTCGCCATCATCCGCCGGTTGGACACGCGTCCGAACGGATGAAGCACGATGAAGGCCTTCCTCTCCGCAGCGCGCCGGGCCCGCCGGATCGGCTCGGACGATCGCGGCAACGTGGCGATGATGCTGGCGATCGCGATCGTGCCGCTGGCCATGGCCTCGATGGGCGCGCTCGACCTGACCCGCGGGATCGCCGCCAAGGTGGAGCTGCAGGACGCTCTCGACGCGGCCGCGCTCGCCGTCGGCCGCAGCAATTCCACCGACCCGACCACCCTGCAGCAGCTCGGCCAGCGCATCCTGACGCAGAACCTGAGCGGGACGAGCGACTTCACCCTCACCAGCTCGAGCTTCACGCTCGGGGCCAACAACACCATCATCGCCTCGGCCCAGGCGAGCTTCACGCCCTCGGTCGCCGGCCTGGTGGGCGGGCCGATGACGC
>JAQGIJ010000069.1 GCA_028291285.1 Phenylobacterium sp.
CGACGTCGTCGATCTCCGCCTCGGACAGGCCGAGCGGCTGCATGTCCTGGTCGAGCCACGGATTATGGATGCCGTCGCCCTTGTTGTAGTGGTCCATGACATCCCACAGCGTCCTTTGGGAGCCGTCGTGGAAATACGGCGCGGTGACGAGGGCGTTGCGCAGGCTCGGCGTCTTGAAAGACGCGATGTCGGCTTGCTGCTTGCTGACGAGGAACCGGCCGAGCACCGACAGCTCGGACCCGATCGCGGCCTGGTCGACGGCGATCGTATTGCCTGAGTTGAGGCTGGCTTGGGCCTTGCACGCCAGGGCGACCACGTTGTGTCGAATGATGCCGATGCCGATGTTGTGGAATTGCTGATCCATGAAGAAGGTCGGGTCCTGCTTCGTGTCCGTGAGCGCGTGGCACAGGTTGCATCGCGCCTTGGTGTTGAAGAGCTGCCAACCTCGTTTCGCCGGCTCGCTGATCGCGTTCTTGTTGCCTGCCATGAATTCGTCGAACGGGGATCCGAACGCGATCTGGGTCCGCTCGTAACTGGCTAGGGCGCGTCCCAGGTCGGCGCCGCTGGGCGGGCGGCCGAAGACCTTCTGAAACGCCTGCTGATACTCGCGGTGCTTGGCGATCGCGGCCACCGCGGCGTCCAGATTGGGCTGGCCCATTTCGTTCGGATTTTGGATCGGGAGCACGGCCTGGGCTTCGAGGGTCGTGGCGCGGCCGTCCCAGAATTGAAACTGGTTGTAGAGCGCGTTCAGGACGGTCGGCGAGTTGCGCTGGCCCGGGCGGCCCTTGATGCCGATCGAGACCGGCCGTCCGTCCGTGAAGGCTTTTGCCGGATCGTGACAGGTGCTGCAGGCCACGGTCCCGTCCTGAGACAGGCGGCCGTCGAAAAACAGCTTCTCGCCAAGCGCGACCTTGTCCGGCGTCTGCGGATTGTCGGCGGGGATCGCCGCACGGGTCGCAGCGACGGGTAGGCCGACTTGCTCAAGCGACTTGGGAGCCGCGAGCGGACCGGCTGCGGGGATGGGGCCCGGACCCGGCGTGGATTGGGAGGAAGTTGGTTGTTTGGCGGCCCTGCAGCCGGCAATCAGCACGGCCGCGCCCGCCAGAAGCGCAACCGCCTTTGTGATTCGACGCCGACTCCGCACAGGCTGACACCTCCTCCGCAGTCGTCGGGGCTGTGGCGTCCTTGACGGAGAGGACGCCCGTTCGCCCGGCCAGCGCACCATATTGGCGCGCGAAATCAACCGGCGGCTGGGTTGGTCACTCAGGATTGCTCGCGCTGGCGAATGATAGAACGTTTGGCGACCTGAATAAGCACCGTCGCGGTCAGGCGGAGACCCGCTGGACGCACGCTTCGCGAACCGCTCGGATGGTGGGGTTACAGCTCTCCCGGCGTCTTGACCTGGTAGCCCTTGGCGCGGAGCTGATCGAGCACGCCGCCCTCGGCCAGCAGCGGCCGCAGTTGCACCACCGCCAGGGCATGTCCGGGGGCCTTCAGCGCCTGCTCTATGGCGGCCACCTGGTCGGCCTTGGCGCGGGCGTCGAAGGCCTGGGCGCCCGGGACCATGGCGATGCAGCGCTCATAGGTCCGCTCGTTCTCCAACGCGCCGATGGTGTTCCCACCCGCCCAGGCGCGGGCGGCCGTGACGGTGACGCCGGGACCCGCCTCCACCTGATCGATCACCGCCTCCAGGCAGGCGCGTCCGGCGGCGGGCGGCGTGCGGATCACCGAGCCCAGCAGGGAGCCGACGTCATAGCTGCGCTGCACGACCCGCACCTTGGCCTTCTGGGCGTAGACCTTCGCGACCTCGGCGGTGTCGCCGTTGGTGAGCTGGCTGCGGTCGCGGTAGTCGCCGGCCAGCAGCAGCCCTGCGGCCAGCGCGTTGCGGGTGGCGTAGCGCTTCGCCGGCCGGCCGATCTTCTCGCGCGCGGCGACGAAGCGCGCCCGCGTCGCCGGATCGAGGCTCTCCTCGAAGGGGCCGCCGCGCAGCCGAAGGTAGTTCCAGGCCGCCCCAAGGGAACCCGCGAGATGCACCTTCACCGTCTGGAACGGCAGGATCATCTCGTTCGCCCCCTGCAGCCGGCGGTCCAGGGTGGTCGTGTCCCAGGGGGTGCGCTTGGGCGCCAGAGACGGCGCGCCCAGCACATAGACGGTGCTGGTCCCGTTGGAGACGGTCCACCAGGCCGGGCCGTGGTCGCGGGCGACCACCACCAGCTCCTCGACCAGCACCGAATCGGGATCGTTGGGATCGGACCTCGGGGATGCGCCCGGGGCGGGCGCCTGAACCGGGGCCGATGGGACTTGGGCCTGGGGGACCTGGACCTGGGGGACGTGGGGGACCTGGGCGGCGAGCGGGGCCGCGGCCAGGGTGAACGCCAGCGTCAGAAGCCCGAGACTTTTTCGCACGCCCATCTCCGCTCCGGAATCGTCTTATAGTTGGGGCTCCGCGAGAGCTTCGCCATGCCGATCCACCGACTGCCGCCCGAGACCGTCAACCGCATCGCCGCCGGCGAGGTGGTGGAACGGCCTGCGAGCGCGGTCAAGGAGCTGGTCGAGAATGCGCTCGACGCCGGCGCCTCCAAGGTCGAGGTGCAGGCCGACGGCGGGGGCCTCACCCGCATCCTGGTCGCCGACGACGGCCAGGGCCTGGGACCCGACGAGCTGCCGCTGGCCATCGAGCGCCACGCCACCTCCAAGCTCGCCCCCGATGACGCCGGCGACTACGACCTCCTGCACATCGCCACCCTGGGCTTCCGCGGCGAGGCCCTGCCCTCCATCGGCTCAGTGGCCCGGCTTTCCATCGCCAGCCGCGCGCGAGGCGCGGCGGAGGCCTATGCGATCCAGGTGGAGGGCGGCGCCGTGGGCCAGGTGGCGCCCGCCGGCTTCCCCGGTCCGCACGGCGCGCGGGTCGAGGTGCGCGACCTCTTTTACGCCACGCCGGCGCGGCTGAAGTTCATGAAGTCAGACCGCTCAGAGGCCCTGGCGATCACCGAGGAGCTGAAGCGCCAGGCGATGGCGCACGAGGCGGTGAGCTTCGCCCTCGACCTCGATGGCCGCCGCGCCTTGCGCCTCCCGGCCGAGACCGCGGGA
>JAQGIJ010000083.1 GCA_028291285.1 Phenylobacterium sp.
CAAGCGCAGCATCGTCCTGGACCTGAAGACGCCGGAGGGCCGCGCGGCGCTGCTGCGCCTGGTGGATGACGCGGACATCCTGCTGCACAACAACCGTCCGCAGAAGATGCTGGCGCTGGGACTGGACGCCGACGCGCTCCTCAGCCGCAACCCGCGCCTGGTGTACGCCACCCTGCACGGCTTCGCGCAATCGGGCCCCTATGGCGGCAAGCCGGCCTACGACGACATCATCCAGGGCATGAGCGGCCTGGCCCACCTGCAGGGCCAGCGCACCGGCGCGCCGGCCTACCTGCCGACCGCGGCCGCGGACAAGACGTCCGGGCTGGTCGGCGCCATGGCCATCCTCGCAGCGCTCTCCGCCCGCGACCGCACCAACAAGGGCTGCGCCGTCGAAGTGCCGATGTTCGAGACGATGGTGGCCTACACCGCCGTCGAGCACTTCTATGGCCGGTACTTCGACCCGCCGCTCGGTCCGGCCGCCTACCCCCGGGTCATGACGCCGGAGCGGCGGCCGTTCGCCACCGCCGACGGATACATCTGCGCCCTGCCCTACACCGACCAGCACTGGCGGAGCCTGTTCGAGATGGCGGGCCGGCCCGAGCTCGCCGAGGACCCGCGGTTCGCCGGCATCGGCGCCCGGACCGACCACATCGGCGAGCTGTACGCGATCCTGGCCGACATCCTCCTCGGCCGCACGACCGCGGACTGGGTGCGGACGCTCGAAGAGCTGGAGGTGCCTTGCGGGCCGGTGATGAGCCTCGATGACTTGGCCGACGACCCCCACCTGGCCGCGACCGGCTTCTTTGCGAGGATCGAGACGGAGGCAGGCGCCGCCCTGCGCTTTCCGGGCGTGCCGGTGCTGTTCGACGGCGAGCGCCCGCCGGTGCGCATGCCGCCCCGGCTCGGCGAACACACCCGCGAGGTCCTCGCTCAGGCCGGCTTGAGCGAAGACGAGATCGCGGCCCTGACCCCGGCGCGCCAGGCGGAGCCTCAGACGCAGACCGGGCCCGTGGCAGGGGTGTAGCGGGCGTTCATCCGCTGATCGTGCGCTCCGTCGGCCAGAACTTCTGGCGCAGCGTGCGCTTGTTGACCTTGCCCATCGGATTGCGCCCGACGTCGGCGACGAGGTCGTAGCTGCGGGGACACTTGAAGCTGGCGAGCGAGGCGCGGCAGTGGGCGTCCAGCTCGGCGGGCGTGGGCGGCGCCTCGGGATCGGCCGGCACGATCAGCGCCTTGACCTCCTCGCCGAAGTCGGTGTTCGGGACGCCCAGCACCGCGACGTCGGCCACGCCCGGGTGACGCAGCAGCACCTGCTCGGCCTCGGCCGGGTAGATGTTGACGCCGCCGCTGACGATCATGTCCGAGACGCGATCGGTGATGAACAGATAGCCGTCCTCGTCGACGTAGCCGACCTCGCCCAGGGTGAAGACGCCGGGCGCGATATGGGCGGCCGCGGTCTTCTCCGGATCGCCCTCGTAGACGATGCCCCGGCCGGTGGTGTCGCGGAAATAGACCTCGCCTTCCTGGCGCGGACCGAGCGCCTTGCCGTCGGGTCCGATGACCAGGGTCTCGAACGGGGCCAGCGCGCGCCCCACCGAGCCGGGCCGCTCGAGCCATTCCCGCGAGGTGATGAAGGTCGTGGTGCCGGCCTCGGTGCCGCCGTAGGCCTCGACGACGATCGGCCCGAACCAGTCGATGATCGCCTGCTTCACGGCCCGCGGACATGCCGCGCCGGTGTGGGCCAGCCGCTGCAGGCTGGAGACGTCGTACTTCTCGCGGACGTCCTTGGGCAGCGCGAGCATGCGCTGGAAGTGGGTCGGGACCATCACCGATCCGGCGATGCGGTAGCGGTCGATCGCCGCCAGCGCCCCCTCGGCGTCGAAATTCGGCATGACGATCAGGCTGACCCCGGCGAACAGGTTGCGCGCCTGGCCCAGGGGGCCGGTGTGGTAGAGCGGGCCGACCACCAGGTTCGGCGCGGGCGTCGCGCGCTCCCGCAGGATCGCGGCCAGCTCCGCCACGGTCGCGGCCGGCGGAAAATACTGCGAGGGCGTCAGCGTGGCCTTCGGCTGCCCCGTCGTGCCGGAGGTGAAATGCAGGTGCGGCAAGGGCGGGCGGTCGGCCGGCAGCTCGGTGGCGGGCGCATCGGCGATCCAGCCGGCCCAGTCGATCAGGCCCGGCGTCGGCGGGCAGTTCCAACCGATCACCGTGCTGACGCCAGCCTGCCGGGCGGCCATCAGGCCCGTCTGCGCCGTCTCCGGCCCGACGAAGACCGCCGCGGCGCCCGACTCGGTCAGGATATAGGCCAGCTCGCCGGCGGTGAGGTGATAGCTCACCGGAACCGTGGACACGCCCGCCTCGTAGCCCGCGACATAGGCGATCACCGTCTCGGCGCTGTTCGGGGCGAAGATCGCCACCCGCCGGTCCTGCTTGTAGTCGAGCCGGTCGAGCGCGTTGGCCGCGCGGTTCAGCAGCGGGTCGAGCTCGGCCCAGCTGAAGCTCGTCCGGTCGTCGGCGAGCGCGAGCTCTCCACGGGCTTCCGGCGCGATGGCGGCTACGGTCAGAGACATCGGTGCAGGTCCTGTCGCGAGGGCGGCGTCAGCGCAAACGCTCGGCGCGGTATTCGGAGATCTTGAGCTTGCCGAGCTGGGACATGTGGACTTCGTCCGGCCCGTCGGCGAGGCGGAGGTAGCGCGCGCTCACGAAGGCGCCGGCGATCGGGGTGTCGGCGCTCAGCCCCATGGCGCCGTGGGCCTGCAGCGCCCGGTCGGCGACCTGCTGCGCCATCTGCGGGGCGACGATCTTGATCGCCGCGATCAGGTCCTTGGCGGCCTTGTTGCCGACCCGGTCCATGGCGTCGGCGGCCTTCAGCGTCAAAAGCCGCGCCTGCTCGATCTCGCAATAGGAGCGGGCGATGTCCTGGCGGATGCTCGACTGGTCGGAGAGCTTGCGGCCGAACGCCACCCGGCTTTCCACCCGGTGCGCCATGTACTCGACCGCGCGCTGCGCCTGGCCGACCAGCCGCATGCAGTGGTGGATCCGCCCCGGACCCAGGCGGCCCTGGGCGATCTCGAAGCCCCGCCCCTCACCGAGCAGCAGGTTGGCCTTGGGCACGCGCACGTCGGTGAACTGCATCTCGCAGTGTCCGCCGGGCGAATGGTGCGAGCCCAGCACGCTGAGCGGCCGGACGATCTCGACGCCCGGCGTGCCGGCCGGAATGATGACCTGCGAGTGCTGCTGGTGGCGCGGGCCTTCGGTGCTCGATCGCCCGAGCAGGATGTAGACCTTGCAGCGCGGATCCTTCACGCCGCTGATCCACCACTTGCGGCCGTTGATGACGTAATCGTCGCCGTCGGCCCTGATGCTGGTCTCGATGTTGGTGGCGTCGGACGAGGCCACGCCGGGCTCGGTCATCACGTAGGCGGAGCGGATCTCGCCGGCCAGCAGCGGCTTGAGCCAGGTCTCCTGCTGCTCCGGCGTGCCGAACTTCGCCAGGATCTCCATGTTGCCGGTGTCCGGGGCGGCGCAGTTGAAATACTCCGAGGCGCCGAGCACCCGGCCCATGATCTCGGCGAGTGGCGCATATTCCAGATTGGTCAGCCCGGGGCTGAGGGCGCCGTATTCATGCGGCAGGAACAGGTTCCACAGCCCCTGCTCGCGCGCCTTGGCCTTGATCGCCTCGCCGCCAGGCCAGGGCTTCCACAGGTTCGCCGGGTCTTCGAGGAAGGCGTCCCGCTCGGCCTCGACCGGATAGACGTGCTCGTCCATGAACGCCAGGAGCCGCGCCCGCAGCGCCTCGACCTTGTCGGAATATCGAAAATCCATCTGCGTTGTCCGATCGTTCAGCAGGTCAGGCCGCCGTCAACGACGATCCCGGGCCCCTGCAATGTGATTTCTGCACCTATTCGCAGGTTTCAGAGCCGGATGTCGATGGCGAAACGGCGGCCCGGGAAAGCCAATTGCCCGGATCTGGCACGCTCAATCCGCACTAATTCGACCATCTTAATTTCGCACTATCGAATGATTTTAACGCTGGCGTTCGACTGAGGGGTTTCGATGGCGCCGGCCGAATTTCCTTGGCCGCGCCCACCCGCTGGCTCAGAAGAACGGCCGCGCCGCTTCGGCCCGGCGCCACCTACATTCGAGAAGGCGGGGTAAGCCAAGTGACGAGCATTTCGGTTATCGGCGGGACGGGCGCTCTGGGTCGCGCGATCGCCTTACGGCTGGCCGCGGCGGGCCACCCCGTGTGGATCGGCTCGCGCGATGCAGGCCGCGCCGAGGCGTCGGCGCGGGAGGTCGCGGCGGAGAGCGGCGGCGATGTCCGCGGGGCGGCCTATGCCGACGCCGCCGCGGCGAGCTACATCTGCTTCCTGGCCGAGCCCTACGCTGCCCAGGCCGACACGCTGGCCCAACTCCGCGACGCCGTGCAGGGCAAGATCGTGGTAGACACAACAGCCCCGCTCAAGCCGCCCAAGGTGGGGACGGTGCAGCTGCCGCCGGCCGGCTCGGCGGCCGTGGAGACTGCCCGGACGCTTGGTCCCGGCGTGCGCGTCGTCTCGGCGCTGCAGACCATCGGCGCGGAGAAGCTGGCGGCTGGCGGCAGCATCGACGCCGACGTCCTGGTGGCGGGCGACGACTCCGAGTCCGTCGAGATGGTCCGCGAGCTCCTCAGCGAGATCGGCCTTCGCAGCTGGCACGTCGGGCCGCTGGCGAACTCGGCGGCGGCCGAAGCCATGACCTCGGTGCTCATCCAGCTCAATCGGCGCTACAAGCTCGGGCAGGCCGGGATCCGCATCACCTATTCGCCCAAGGACTGACGCGATGGGCGCGGATCCCCGATATTCCAGGCAACGGAGAGCCCCAGCATGAAGATCAGCGACGACCTGGTGATCGACGACGTCCTGCATGGCTTCGTCGAAACCGAGCTTCTGCCGGGGTCCGGGATCGCGCCTGCCCAGTTCTGGGCCGGCCTCGAAGCGCTGCTCGCGGACTTCACGCCGAAGAACGCACGCCTGCTCAGCGTGCGCGACGAGCTTCAGGCCAAGATCGACGCCTGGTGGCGGGATCGCCGCGGCGCCAGCCCCACCGTCGCCGAACAGGCCGACTTCCTGCGGCAGATCGGATACCTGCGGCCCGAGCCCGAGCCGTTCGAGATCAGCACCGAGAGCGTCGACTCGGAGATCTCCCGGCTCGCCGGGCCGCAGCTGGTGGTGCCGGTGTCGAACGCCCGCTATGCGCTGAACGCGGCGAACGCGCGCTGGGGCAGCCTCTACGACGCCCTCTACGGCACCGACGCGCTGGAGCCGCCCACCGGAGCCAAGGGCTACGACGCCGCGCGGGGCGCCAAGGTGATCGCCTATGTCCGCAACTTCCTCGACCAGGCCTTCCCGCTGGCGTCGGGCTCGCACGCCGAGGCGACCGCCTATTTGGTCTCCAAGTCCGGGCTCGCCGTGCGCCTGAAGGACGGGCAGGAAACGCGCCTGGCGGACCCGGCCGGCTTCGTCGGCTGGCGCGGCCCGGCGGGGAGCCCGACCGGCGTGCTCTTTCGGCATCACGACCTGCACGCCGAGATCCAGATCGACCGCTCCCATGCGGTGGGCCGCACCGACGCGGCCGGCGTCGCGGACCTGCTGCTCGAAGCCGCCCTGACCACCATCCAGGACTGCGAGGATTCGGTCGCCGCGGTGGATGCGCAGGACAAGACGCTGGTCTACCGCAACTGGCTCGGCCTGATGAAAGGCGACCTCTCCGTCAGGTTCGCCAAGGGCGGACACACCGAGGCCCGGCGGCTGGCGGAGGACCGCCGCTACCAGACCCTCGACGGCGAGATCGTCCTGCCCGGCCGCAGCCTGATGCTGGTGCGCAACGTCGGACATCACATGACGACCGAGGCGGCGAGCTATCGTGGCGCCCCCGTCTACGAGACCGTGCTCGACGCGCTGATCACCGCCGCCTGCGCCGTGCACGACCTGAATGGGGCGCGCCTGAACAGCCGGGCCGGTTCGGTCTATGTGGTGAAGCCCAAGATGCACGGCCCTGACGAGGTCGCGCTGGCCGTGGACCTGTTCTCCAAGGTCGAAGCCTTGCTCGGACTGGCGCCCAACACGATCAAGCTCGGCGTCATGGACGAGGAGCGGCGGACCAGCGCCAATCTCGCCGCCTGCATCTTCGCGGCGCGCGAGCGGCTCGTCTTCATCAACACCGGCTTCCTCGACCGCACCGGCGACGAGATCCACACGGCCATGGAAGCCGGGCCTGTGGTGCGCAAGGACACGATGAAGCAGCAACACTGGCTGTCCGCTTACGAGAACCGCAATGTCGAGATCGGGCTCGCCTGCGGCCTGCCGGGCCGCGCGCAGATCGGCAAGGGCATGTGGGCGGCGCCGGACCAGATGAACGCCATGCTCGCGGCCAAGGCGGCGCACCCGCAGGCCGGCGCGAACACCGCCTGGGTCCCCTCGCCCACCGCCGCCACCCTGCACGCCCTGCACTATCACGAGGTGCAGGTCTCCGCCGTGCAGGACCGACTGCGCGAGCGGGCGAAGACGCCCGTGGACGAGCTGCTCCAGCCGCCGCTCGCCAGGTCCAACTTCGAACCGGATGAGGTGCAGCAGGAGCTCGACAACAACGCCCAAAGCATCCTGGGCTATGTGGTCCGCTGGATCGACCAGGGGGTCGGCTGCTCGAAGGTGCCCGACATCCACGGCGTCGGCCTGATGGAAGACCGCGCGACCCTGCGGATCTCCAGCCAGCTGCTCGCCAACTGGCTGCACCACGGCGTCTGCGCCCCCGAGCAGGTGCGCGAGACCTTCAGCCGGATGGCGCAGGTCGTCGATGCGCAGAACGCGGGCGATCCCGCCTACAGCCCGATAGCCGCCGATCCGGACTCGAACGTCGCCTATCAGGCCGCGCTCGAGCTGGTGTTCAGCGGCCGTGAGCAGCCGAACGGCTACACCGAGCACGTGCTCCACAAGCGCCGCCGCGAACGCAAGGCGCAGGCCGCCGCGCTCGAACCGGCGTCCTAAGGATCAGCCGCCGGCGGTGAGGCCGGCGGCCGCCAGCGCCGCGAGCGCACAGGCCTCGTCGTTGTCCGAGGTGTCGCCGGTCACGCCGACCGCGCCGATCGGCGCGCCCTCTGCGTCGACGATGATCACGCCGCCGGCGACCGGGACGATGCCGGAGGGCGCGAGGCTTCCGAGGGCGGCGACGAAGGTCGGCCGCTCCGCCGCCATCTCGCCGATCTTGCGCGACGACACGCCCATGGCCAGGGCGCCCGCCGCCTTGGCGAGCGCGATCTGCGGCCGCAGCGTCGAGGCGCCGTCCCCACGCTGGAAGGCGATCAGGTGCCCCCCGGCGTCCACCACGGCGGCGGACATGGGCTTGAGACCAAGCTCCGCGCCCTTCTTGAAGACGCCGTCGATCACGCTGTTGGCGAGTTGCAGGGTCAGCCGGGTCACGGATCTTCCTTCATATGGCGCACATCAGATCGCCGAGGCGGCGGGCTCGGAGCGAGCCAGCGGCGCGCGCGGGCTGGGCTCCCCCAGCCGCACCAGCGACCGGCCGAGATTATCCCCGCGGAACAGGCCGAGGAAGGCCTCCAAAGCATTGTCGATCCCCTCGCTGATGCTGAGCGTCGACTTCAGCAGGCCCGCCATATGCCAGGCGGTCACGTCGGCCACCATGTAGGGCTCCAGGTCCAGGTGATCGAAGGCGATGTAGCCCTCCATCCGTATGCTCTTCACCATCAGCATGGTGAGATTGCGCGGCACGTCCGGGCGGCCGGCGGTGTTGTACTGCGAGATCATCCCGCAGATGGCGAAGCGGGCGTGCGGCTTGGCCGTCGCCAGCGCCGCCTGGAGATGGTCTCCGCCGACGTTGTCGAAATAGACGTCCAGCCCCTCGGCCCCGATGGCGCGAAGCTCGCGCGCGAGCGCCTTGGTCAGGCTGGGCTCGGCCTTGTAGTCGATGACGCCGTCCAGCCCGAGTTCGTCCCGCAGGTAGGCGGCTTTGCGCGCCCCCCCGGCCGAGCCGATCACCTTGTGCCCCTTCAGCTTGGCCATCTGGCAGGCGAGCGAGCCGACCGCGCCGGCCGCGGCCGAGACGAAGATGACGTCGCCTGGCCGGATCTGCGCGATCCGATGCAGGCCCGCATAGGCCGTGAGCCCGGTCGTGCCCGCGGCATGCAGCCACATTTCCGGCGGGAGCCGCGAGCAGTCGCGCAACGTGACCTTGTCCGCCGTGGTCGTGAACGCCTCGCGCCAGCCCAGCCGGGAGAAGACGATGTCCCCGGGCGCGAAGCCCTCCGCGGCCGAGGCGATCACCTCGCCGATCGCCGGCCCTTCCATAGCGGCGTCCAGGACGAACGGGGGCACATAGCTCTTGGCCTCGCTCATCCGGCCGCGCATCGCCGGGTCGACGGCCATGAAGAGGTTGCGGACGCACACCTCGCCGGCCCGGGGCGCCGGCACGTCGACGACGGCTTCGGCGAAATCGGCCGGGCCAGGCAGTCCATCCGGCCGCCGCACGAGCCGGATCTCACGAGATTTCATTACGTTTCCTCACCGTCGCCGCCGGCGGTTCGGGCGACCACGAGCCACCCGCGCCGGACCTTTGCAATCTTGTGCCAGAGTACCAATTATCGCCGCCCCATCAATCGAGGCGGACGCCATACTTCCATCACGGAGCGCGCTTCCACTAACGGACGGGACGCGGTAAACATATCCTAATATGCAGAATTAGGGAGCTCGCCATGGAGGCTGCAGCCGCCGTCCGGCCGAACACCTTCAACCGACCCGTGCCGGCCCATGTGCCGCCGGAAATGGTCCGCGAGTTCAACCTCTGGACCGAGGCGGGTCTGGAGCCTCGCGCCAATGGCGAGCCGCACGCCGCCCTGGGCTTCCTCCACGACGGGCCCGACATCTTCTACGCCCCCAACAACACCTACGACGGCTTCGGGACCTGGGTGATCACCCGGGTCGAGGACCAGCGGAAGATCCTGCAGGACACGGCGACCTTTTCCAGCGGCCTGGGCAAGTTCGAGGCGGTGATGGGCGAAGGCTGGCGGATCATCCCGCTGGAGCTCGATCCGCCGGATCACACCCAGTTCCGGGTCCTGCTCAACCCCCTGCTCTCGCCCAGGCGCGTCAACGAGCTCGAGATGCTCGCCCGACCTCTCGCCGTGAAGCTGATCCAGGAGATCGCGGACCGCGGAACCAGCTGCGATTTCATGGAGGACTTCGCCTTCCCGTTCGCGGTGGGCGTGTTTCTGAACTTCATCGGCCTCGATCAGTCCCGCCGGAAGGAGTTCCTCGGCTGGGCGGATCAGTTGCTGCACGGCAACTTCGAGGAGCGTGGTCAAGCCCAGCTCACGATCATGGCCTTCATGAGGGAGCTGATCGCGCTGCGCCGCCGAGAGCCGGGCGACGACTTCATGAGCTTCCTGCTCAAGGCCAGGGTGGAGGATCGCCCGCTCACCGACATGGAGATGGAGAGCATGGGCGGGCTCATCTTCATCGCCGGCCTGGACACCGTCGCCGCGGCGCTGGGGTTCGACTTCAACTATCTGGCGCGGCATCCTGAGGCGCAGGAGCGCCTGCGCGGCGACAAGGATCTGATCAGGTCGGCGGTCGAAGAGATGCTGCGCGCCTACCCGACCGTGACGATGGTGCGGAAGGTGGTCCGCGACATCGAATTCAACGGCGTCACCTTCAAGGTCGGCGACCTGGTGTCCTGCCCCTCGATGGTCTCGAGCCGCGATCCGGCCGAGTTCGCCGATCCCCACCGGATCGATTTCGAGCGCGACGACAACCGGCACACGGCCTTCTCCTACGGCCCGCACCGCTGCGTCGGCTCCCACCTGGCGCGGCGCGAGCTGATCATCGCGCTCGAGGAGTGGCTCGCGCGCATGCCCCCGTTCCGGATCAAGGAGGGCGCCGCGCCGATCACCCACGGCGGCTACGTCTTCGGGATCGACAACCTCCAGCTGGCCTGGGACTGACCGGCGTCGGAGAGGCTCAGTCCTTGGCCGGCGCGGGCGGGGTGATCGTGCGGCCGTTGTCGACCAGCAGCTCGGCGCCGGTGACATAGCGCGCCTCGTCCGAGGCCAAGTAGAGCACGGCCCAGGCGATGTCGTCCGGCTGGCCGATGCCGGGGACGGAGGCCGGCAGGCCCAGGGCGGTCCTCATGTTCCAGACCATCGGCGTGTCGATCGCGCCGGGATGGACGCTGTTGCAGCGGATGCCAAAGGGCTTGGCGTACACCGCGACGGACTTGGTGAGCGCCCGCACGGCGCCCTTCGAGGCGCAGTAGGCCGCGCCGTACGGCTCGCCGGAATGCGAGGCCACCGAGGCGACGTTGACGATCGCGCCGCCGCCGGCCGGCTTCATCGCCCGCACGGCCATCCGGCAGCCCAGGAACACCCCATCGGCGTTGACCGACTGGACCTTGCGCCAGTCCTCGAAGCGCGCCTCGTCGATCGGGGCGGCGATCTGGATGCCGGCGTTGTTGACGAGGATGTCAATTCGGCCGTGCGCCGCGAGCACCGCATCGCCGACCGCCGCCCACTCGGCTTCGGAGGAGACGTCGTGGCGCAGGAAGGCCGCGGCGGGGCCGATGTCGTCGGCGACCTTGCGGCCCTCGGCCTCGGCGACGTCGGTAAGGACCACCTGGGCGCCCTCCGCCGCGAGGCGCCGGGCGATGGCCTCGCCCAGCCCCATGGCCGCGCCGGTCACGACCGCGACCTTGCCCTCCACCCGTCCTGCCATCACGGCCTCAGGCGTCGCGGCTGAAGATGAAGCCGGTGGCCTTGACCAGTCCGTTGGAAATGGTCGCGATCGCGCGCGCGGCGCCAGGGACCTGGCGTTCGCCGCCACGATCAGTGACCTGGATCACCGCCTCGGCGAGATGGCTCATCCCGTGCAGGCGTCCCTCGCCCAGTGCGCCGCCGCCGGTGTTGATCGGCAGCTTGCCGTCGCGGGCGCCGTGGCCGTCGCGGAGGAACGCCATCCCTTCGCCGCGCGGAACGATCCCGAGCCCCTCGAGCCAGAGCGGCACGAAGATGCTGAAGCCGTCATAGAGATGCGCCGTGTCGACATCCGTCGGCCCCAGGCCGCTGCTGGCCCAGAGGCGCTCGGCGGTCTGCTCGCAGCCCTGCCAGAGATCCTCCAGGGTCATGATGACCCCGGGCGGATGGGGATAGGTGGAGGCGGAGAAGCCGGTGAGCAGCGCCGGCGGCTGTTTGAGGTCGCGCGCCCGCTCAGTCGAGGTCAGCAGAAGGGCGCAGGCGCCGTCCACCGGGATGTCGCAGTCGAGGATGGACATCGGATCGGCGATCATCCGCGCGTCGAGATAGTCCTCGCGGGTCAGCGGCTTGCGCCAGAAGCCGTTGGGATTGATCTCGGTGTTGGCCCGGTTGTCGACGATGAAGCGCGCGAAATCCTCGCGCGAATAGCCATAGAGCTCGAAGTAGCGCCGCATGGCGATCGCCGCCCAGGCCGGCGGCATGCTGAAGCCGAACGGCGCCACGAACTGGTCCGTGCCCACGGCGTAGCGGCTGTCGAAGTTGATGTAGCGCCCCTCGGGCACGTGCAGGGCCCGGTACACGACCACGTTCTTGCAGAGGCCGGTGGCGATCGCCATCGCCCCTTCGATCAGGCTCTGCGTGACCATCGCGTTGGTGGAGCCCGTCCACTGGATCTGCTCCGTCACATGCATCAGTTCGGAGAGGTGCCAGGGCGTGACCACGTCAATGCCCTCGGTGGCGCCCCGAAGGCCGCCGTAGCGCGGCATGCTGGGCGAGGTCGCGATGCCGTCGAGGTCGGCGCGCGTCAGGCCGGCGTCGGCCAGGGCGGCGTCAACCGCGTCCTGGGTCAGCGAGGCGAGCGTTTCCTCAGGTCGGCGGGAGAGCTTGCTGTAGCCGACGCCCGCCACCGAAACCTTGTCGCGAAAATTCCACATGGTCAGGCCACCGGCTGGAATTGCGGCAGGACGCACTCAGGCGTCAGCTCTTCGTAGATCACCTCCACCGGCATCCCCAGCTTCAGGCGGCCGGGGTCGGCGTTGAGGAGGTTGGTGGTGATGAACAGCCGGTCCTGCTCCTCGAGTTCGACGACGCCGACGATCACCGGCAGCATGTTACGGAAGCCCGGCCCCGGCGAGTCGTGCAGCACCGTCCAGGAGTGCACCGTTCCGCGCCCGGAGACCGGCTCGAAGGCAAGGTCCTCGCTGCCGCAGGAATAGCAGGCGATGGTCGGAACATGGTTCCAGTAGCGACAGGCCTGGCATCGCTGGATGCGCAGCTCATGGGCTCGCACGCCTTCCCAGAAACCTTCGGTCAGCTCGTCCGGCAACGGCAGGGGCCGCAGGGCCTCGGCGTCTAGCTCTTCCACCATCAGCTGCACTCCGTGCGAGTTCTAAAGGATGGTACGCCCAGCGCGCCGGGGTGGGCGCCCCGGCGCGCGGGTCGCGGCGTTTGCCGACGACGGCGCTCACGGCCGCGCACCGGCGCGAAACGCCGCCGCGATGCGGTAGGCGTCGTCCTCCGGCCAGGGCAGGCTGTGCCGTCCCGCGGGCCAGTCGGCGTAGAGCGTTCCCGCCGGCATGACTGCGGAGTGATCCGCCAAGCCCCGGCGGTGGATGATCTTCCAGACGCCGTCACGCCGCTCCAGCAGGTCGAGGTATCGCCCCTCGAAGAAGGCGTCCTCCTCGCCGCCGCCGTCCTGGGCGGCGCGCCGGTGATGCGCGAAATAGTAGCTCTGGGCCATCGCCGTCGACCTCGACCACCACGTTGGAGATGTGGTGCGCCGCGTGCTTGCAGCCCTCGATGATCGGCCGCGCGAAGGCATAGAAGCCCGCCGTGCCGCCCTCGTAGGCGCCGTGTTTGGTCGTCGACTCGGGCCAGAAACAGTCCAGTAGCCCTGCCATGTCGCGGCGGTCGATGGCGTAGGCGCCGGCGTGGATCAGATCGGCGACGGCGAGCTTCGACTCGACCACGTCGAGCCGGGTCTCAAGGTCGGTCATCGGAGCAGCGGCCATGAGCGAGCGCCTTCCCGGATCAGCCGTCAGCGGTTGAGTTCGAGGACGCCGGCGTCCTGCAGGCGCGGCAACACCGCCTTCTCGAAGAGCAGCAGGCTCTTCCACGAGACGTCGGGATCGAGCCCGCCCAGCAGGGCGTGGAAGTTGACGGCCGTCTCGGGCGGCAGGCCGGTCAGGTAGTCGAAGCACTGATCCGGCGTCAGCACCTTGATGTTGGGCATGGCCTTCAGCGCCTCGATGGAGTCCGCCGGCCGGTAGAGGGTGTCGCCGACGCCGCGCTCCGTCGCCCATTCCGCATAGAGGTTGGTGGCGTAGGCCACGTGCGGCGCGAGGATCGGCCAGTCGCGGTCCGGATCCTGCGACACATAGAGGAAGCTCGCCGCGCCGCGCCGCTGCGGCTCCGGCGGGCCGAAGCCGGCCTTCTCCCGCTCCTCGGAATAGATCTTGAAGAGGTCGGGGTGGCCGGGGAAGTATTCGTACCCGCCGCGTCCTGCGCGGATCGCGGACTTCTCGGTCGATCCGCCCATGTAGATCTTTGGGCCGCCCGCCTGCGCTGGTCGCGGGGTCACCCGGACCGTGCGTCCTTCGAACTCGAACGGCTCGCCGGTCCAGGCCTTGCGCAGGGTGTCGAGCGCCCGGGTCTGCAGCGCCAGGCGCTTTGAAATGTC
>JAQGIJ010000165.1 GCA_028291285.1 Phenylobacterium sp.
TCTGCGCGGCCACCTGCTCGGGAATGCGCTGGGCGCGGATGATCTGGGCGCCGACGCCCGCCTCGCCCACGCCGGCCTTGCGGGCGGGACCCTCTGCCTTCCTCAACCTGACGTTCCGCTGCATCTGACCCCCGCATCCCGACCGACGCGCGAGCGCGCAGACCCGGCGTCGCGGAACGATCGTCAGCCAGACTAACCGGCGCCGGACCGAGGGTCCACCGCCGGCGCGAGTTGTGCAAGCGATCTAGATCATCTAGACGGCTAGGCAGGCGCCGGGAGATGAATGACTATGGAGTTCGGCTGGTCGCAGGAGGAGGAGGCGTTCCGGGCGGAGCTCCGCGCCGTCATCGCCGAGACCCTTCCAGAGGGCTGGCGGACGCGGGTTCCGGGCGACGAGCCCTACTCGGACGTCACCCTGGCCTTCTGCCGCAAGCTGGCGGCGAAGGGCTGGTTCGCGCCGCACTGGCCAACGGCCTACGGCGGGGCCGGCGACGCCTCGCCCTGGCGCTTCGCAATCCTGACGGAAGAGCTGTGGGCCAACGGCGAGCCGCGGGGCTCGCAATACATGAACGTCAACTGGATCGGCCCGGCGCTTATCGCCGCCGGGGACGAGGCCCAGAAGCGCCGTTTCCTGCCCCGCATCGCCGCAGGCGAAATGCTCTGGTGCCAGGGGTTCTCCGAGCCGGAGGCCGGCTCGGACCTGGCCGCCCTGCGCACGCGCGCCGTCCGTGACGGCGACGGCTACGTCCTTGACGGCGAGAAGATCTGGACCTCCTACGCGGCGGGCGCGCACTACTGCTTCCTGCTCGCCCGAACCGGGGAGGAGACCGGCGCCGCCGGCGGCATCTCCATCTTCCTGGTGCCGATGGATGCGCCGGGCGTCACCGTGAAGGTGGCGCCGACCATGCTCGGCATCCATCAGGTCCACCACCTCACGTTCGAGAACGTCCGGCTTTCCATGGACGACAGGCTGGGCGCCGAGAACGCCGGCTGGGCGGTGATCCGCGAGGCCCTGGCCGACGAGCGGGTCGGCACGCCGCGCCACATGCGCGCCGCCGTCGTGCTCGAGGCCGTGGTCGCTCAGGCCGAGCGGCAGGGCCGGCTGGGCGAGGCGGATCTGGCGAGCATCGCCGAGGCCCGCGCGGCCTGCGTCGCGGCGCGGCTGATGGCCTATCGCTTCCGTCAGCTGCGCTCCGGCGGCGGGGTGGAAGGCGAGGCCAATGTCGCCCGCGCCGCCATCGTGCGGGCGGAGCGGGCGGTGGCGGAGGTCGCCGGGAACCTGGGCGGGCCGGAAGGCCTGGTGAGCGGCTCACTCCACGACGGCGAGTTCCGCACCGCGCTGATCGCCGGCCTCGGCGGCGGGGCCTACGAGATCCAGCTCAACCTCATCGCCCGGCTGTGGCTGCATCTTCCCAAGGCGGCGTGACCCATGGACCTGACGCTTAACGCCCACGAGCAGGCGATCCTCGGCCGGGTCGCGCACGCCCTGCCGCACCGCAGCGAACCCGGCGCGCTCGACCGGGCGCACTGGACGGCGCTGCATGCCGACGGGGTGGTCGAGGCCCTGGCGCAGGAGGACGGCCTGGTCCTGGCCGCAATGGCGCTGGCGGAGGCCGCGCGGCTGGGCTCGCTCACGCCGTTCGGCGCCTCCGCGCTCCTACTGCCGCTGTTCCAGGTCAGCCCGCTGGATCGCCGGCCGCTGGCCGTGGCCGATCTCGTCGACCCGGTCGCCGCCCCGGTGCGGTACGGCGAAAGCGCGGAGCTTCTGGTCCGCTACGAAGGCGCTCAGGCGCGGCTCTACGAGGTCGAGGCCCACGCCGCGCGCACGCCGCCCAGCCAATACGTCTACCCGCTCGGCGTTCCGGCCCCGCCCGTAGGCGCGGCGATCGCCACGGCGCCGGCCCAGGCGGTGCTGGCGCGCCACAGGCTGGCGCTCGCGGCCGAGGCGGTCGGCGCCATGGACTCAGCGCTTCGCCGCCTGTGCGACTACCTCACCGGGCGATGGCAATTCGGCCGTCCGCTGGCCAGCCTGCAGGCCGTGCAGCACCGTCTTGCGGAACTGGCGGTCGATCTCGAGACCGCGCGGTGGATGACCTGGCAGGCCGGCTGGGACGGATCGGCCGCCTCGGCGGCGCTCGCCGCGGCCTATGCGGCCCGGCGCGCGCGGCGCTTCGCGGTCGAGGCCCATCAGCTCGCCGGCGCCCGCGGCTTCACCCTGGCCATGGGGCTCGGCTTCGACACCCTGCGCCTGCAGGCCCTCAGCGTGGAGGCGGGCGGCGCCAAGGCCCACGAGGCGGCCGCCCATGCGCTGAGCCGACAGGGCATCGCCGGCGAACGGCCCACAGCCCGGAGCGCGGCGACGCCGTCGCCCGCCACGGCCTAGGCTGCGCGCCGCTCAGGCCATGCCGGCTTCCAGGGCCAGGCGCACGAGGTCCGCCGTCCGCGTCACGCCGAGCTTGGTCTTGATCAGGCTGCAGTTGTTGGCGATCGTCTTGTAGCCCAGGCCCAGCGCCTCGGCGATCTGGCCGAGGCTCTTGCCGCCTGCGAGCTGGCGGAGGATCTCCAGGTCCCGCGGGCTGAGCTGGGCCAGGTGCCCCGTCTGGGCAGAGGACTGCAGCACCAGACCCTGGGCGATCTCCTGCTCCACATAGCGACCGCCCGCGGCGACCCGGCGGATCGCGGTGAGCAGCTCTTCCGGCGAGGCGTTCTTGCTGACGTAGCCCTGGGCCCCGGCGTCGAGGGCGCGGGTCACGTAGAGCGGCTCGGCGTGCATGCTCAGCACCAGGATCGGCGCGGCGTCGATCTGGCGCAGCCGCGCGACCAGCTCGACGCCTCCCAGCTCCGGCAGGTTGAGATCGAGGATGATCAGGTCGAGGCTCTGGCTGCGGGCCAGCGCCAGGCTCTCACGCCCGGTGGTCGCCTCGAAGATCTCCGCATCCGAGACCATGGCCAGCAGCCGCCGCAGCCCGGCGCGGACGATGGCGTGATCGTCGACCAGCAAGATCTTCACGTCAGCATGCCCTCGCGCGGACGCGGCGACTTGGCCGCCGACAGCCGCAGGCGCGCCGCCGTGGTCCAGCCGGGCGCGCCGTCGTTCGGCCCGTAGGTCAGCGAGCCGCCGGCCGCCGCCACCCGCTCGCGCATGCCGATCAGGCCGAGGCCGCCGGGGCTGGGCGGGGTCTCGCCGCCCGAGCCGTCGTCGGCGACGGCGACGAGCAGCGCGTCCTCCTCCTGCATCTCGACGCGGATCCGGATGGATCCCGGGGCGCCGTGGCGGACGGCGTTGTTCACCGCTTCCTGGACGATCCGGTAGACCACGTCGGCGGTCGCCTCGGGAATCCGGGTCTCGTCGCCCACCGGGGTGACGCTGAAGGCGATCTCCGGCCGGCGCAGGGCCCAGAAGCGGACCAGGTCCTCCAGCGCCGCCTTGAGGCCGAACTCCGTCACCCGCGCCGGCCGCAGCCGCCCGAGCAGGCTGCGCACCTGACGCTGCATGTGGCCGACGGCGCTCTGGATCGCCCGCACCTGGGCCGGGATGGCGGCGTAGCGCCCGGCCTCGCTCAGCTGGGCGATCATCTCCGCGTCCATGTTCACCGCGAACAGGTGCGGCCCGATCTCGTCGTGCAGGTCGCGGGCGATGTCGGCGCGCTCCTCGTCCTGCAGGCTGAGGAGCTGGTCGGTGAGCAGCCGGTTGCGCGCCGTGGTCGCGGCCAGCTCCGCGGCCATGCGGTTGAAGCCGCGCTGCAGGCGCAGCAGCTCCGAGGGTCCGTTCTCGGCCACCCGTCCGCTGTAGTCGCCGGCGCCGACGCGCGCGAACTGGGCGGCCAGCAGGGTCAGCGGCCGGAAGCCGGCCCCGATCACCAGGTAGACCAGCAGCAGCCCGGCGGACGCCGACCCGGACAGCACGACGATGACGCCGAGGAACTCACGCCAGGCGGCCGCCACGTCGATCTCGGGCACGGGGGTGAGCACCATCTCGCGGAAGCCCGGGACCGTCGCCGGCACGCGCACGCCGAGCGCCGCGGGGCTGGGGCCCAGCAGGTGCTGGAACCAGGGCGGCGCCGGCCGCTCCGGCGCCTCGATGCGCGACGCCCAGACCGTGCGCCCGTCGGCGGCCAGCAGGGCCGCGCGCACGTGGCGGTTGCCGTCGAAGGTGGCGACGAGCAGACGCAGGTCGTGCGGCGCATGATCCGAGCGGGGCAGGTCCTCGAACGCGCGCTCGACGGTCTGGCGGGCGCCGCCCAGCCCCGCCGCGAGCTCCGCCTTGAGCGCCGCGCGCACCTGATAGCCGGCCACCAGCGTGCCCATCAGCATGCTGACCAGGAGGACGGCCCCGATCAGGGCGACGACGCGGGCGCGCAGCGACATGCGGCGAAGATATCACACTCACAGCGCTGGAAAGCCGCCGGCGCCCGATCGGGAAGAACTCCCGGGCAAATCGGGAACTCGCGGCATGGTGGCGCTGGGGTCCCCCGCCTATTCGCCGTGCCAGCTTGCACAGGGACTTCGTCGGCATGATCAGCATCACCTCGCGGCGGGCGCTTCTCGGCGCCTCGGCCAGCCTGCTCTCGCTTGTCGGCGGGGGCGCGCTGGCGCAGTCGGCCGCGGCGCCGACCGGCGTGGCGGCGTCCGGGAAGGTCTCCGAGATCGTGGTCACCGCCCAGCGCCTCGACGCCGCGCGCTCGGCTGTGGAGCCGTCGCTGGGCGCGAGCAGCTATTCGCTGCCGGAAGCCTTCATCGCCAACCTGCCCTCCGGCGCCAACACCCAGCTCAACCAGGTGGTGCTGCAGGCGCCCGGCGTCGCCCAGGACAGCTTCGGCCAGCTGCACATCCGCGGCGATCACGGCAACATCCAGTACCGGCTCAACAACGTCATCCTGCCCGAAGGCCTGCAGGTGTTCGGCCAGACACTGTCGCCGCGGCTGGCGCAGAACATCGAGCTGATCACCGGCGCGGCGCCCGCCCAGTACGGCCTGAGGACGGCAGGCGTCCTCAACATCACCACCAAGACGGGCTTCACCAACGGCGGCGAAGTGGGGGTCTACGGCGGCAGCCACGGCCTCATCGAGCCTTCGATCGAGTACGGCGGCTCGTCGGGGGCGACCAGCGGCTTCTTCTCCGGGAGCTACACCGGCACCGACGTGGGCATTGAGAGCCCCGACGGCCGGGCCACCCCGCTGCACGACCACTCCGACCAGTACCAGGCGTTCGGCTACCTGGACCACATCCTGGACGACTCCAGCCGCGTGTCGCTGATCGCCGGCACGTCACAGCAGAAGTTCCAGATCCCCAACGTGTCGGGCCTCCACCCCGATCTGGGCTTCAGCCAGAACGGCGTCACCGACATCGCCTCCGAGCAGCTGAACCAGAACCAGCAGGAGGGCACCACCTACGGGATCGTCAGCTATCTGAAGACCGCCGGGAAATTTACCGGCCAGGCCTCCTTCTTCGCCCGCTATTCGGAGCTGAAGTACACGCCGGACGTGACCGGCGAGCTCTTGTTCAACGGCATCGCCCAGGCCGCGCGCAAGACCGACCTGTCGTTCGGGACCCAGCTCGAAGGCGTCTACCAGCTGAACGACGCGCACACGATCCGCGGCGGCGTCATCATCTCCACCGACCACACCACCAGCAAGACCAACTCCCAGGTGTTCCTGCTCGACCCGGCCGGAGCCCAGATCGGCCCGGCGGCGGTGAGCATCGTCGACGACAGCAAGGCCACCGCCTGGACCTATTCGGCCTATCTGCAGGACGAGTGGGCGCTGACCGACACGCTGACGCTGAACTACGGCCTGCGCTTCGACCAGCTCGCCGCCTTCCGCCGCGAGAACCAGCTGTCCCCGCGGGTGAACCTCGTCTGGAAGCCGACCGAGGGGACCACCCTCCACGCCGGCTATGCGCGCTACTTCTCGCCGCCGCCGTTCGAGCTGGTGGCCTCGACCTCGTTCGCCAAGTTCGTCGGCACCAGCGCCGAGGCCCCGGGAAGCCAGAACGACCTGCCGCGCAGCGAGCGGGACAACTATTTCGATCTGGGCGCGCAGCAGAAATTCGGCGGCCTGACCCTGGGGATCGACGCCTACTACAAGAAGGCCAAGAACCTGGTCGACGAGGGGCAGTTCGGCGCGCCGATCATCCTGACCCCGTTCAACTACAGCACGGGCTACGCCAAAGGCGTGGAGTTCAGCGCCAACTACGCCGCCGGCCCCTTCTCAGCCTACGGCAACCTGGCGATCTCCGAGGCCAAGGGGAAGGACATCGTCTCCAGCCAGTTCAACTTCGACCCGGCCGACCTGGCCTACATCCAGAGCCACTTCATCTTCCTCGACCACGACCAGACCTACACGGGCTCCGCCGGCCTCGCCTACCGCTTCGGCGACGGCACGCGGGTGTCGGGCGACCTGCTCTACGGCTCGGGCCTGCGACGCACCACCGGCAGCGTGCCCAACGGCGACCATGTGCCGGGCTACACCCAGGTCAACCTGGGCGTGGCGCACGCGTTCGACGGCCTCCCGGGCGGGCCGCTGACCCTGCGCGTCGACGTGGTCAATGTGTTCGACAAAACCTACGAGATCCGCGACGGCACCGGCGTCGGGGTCGGCGCCCCGCAGTTCGGCCCGCGGCGCGGGTTCTTCGCCGGCGTCTCCAAGGCGTTCTGAGCCTCCCGGCGGCTGCCGCCGCCGCCCTCTTCCGCGAGCTTGACCCCGGCCCGGGCCTCCGCAAGAGGCCCGGGCCGTCTCGCGTGCGCCAGACGCGGGCAAGCCTCCCGTCAACCTGTGGGAGAGCCGCGCCGCCGCCCCAGGGCGCCCAGTCGATTTCAGGATGAAACGCCCACGTCCGCACGCGCCACATTCCGGACATACCGTCAATTCTTCGCCCATGAGGTGCGGCTTCCCCGCATCAGTCAGGAACGGAAATCACCACCATCAGTGGTCGTCCGTTGACGGCCTAGCTGGGCGATGCTCCCTCCCCGCCGCACGAGCCCTCGCGGAACGACAGAACCGGGGCGGGCTCGAACAACTCAGACGTGTGGCTCTGGTGCAGAGCGACCAAGGGAGATTAAATGACGATGCGTAAATTCCTGATGGCGAGCGTCGCCGTGACGCTGGGGACGTCGGTTGGCGGCTATGCGAGCGCCGCAGCGGCCCAGGCCGCGGCGTCGCCGCCGCCGGCGGACAACACGATCGGGGAGGTCGTCGTCACCGCGCGGAAACGCGCGGAGAACGTGCAGCGGGTCCCGGTCGCCGTGTCCACAGCCAGCGGCGAGGTGCTCGAGCAGCGCGGCGTCCGCGCGGTCGCGGATCTGCAGAAGTTCGTGCCGAGCCTCTCGGTCGACACCGGCGGCCCGTCCAACGGCGGCACCGGCGCGCTGTTCGATCTGCGCGGCCAGGCCGCGACCGACAATCTCCTGACGCTGAGCCAGGCCGTCGGCCTCTACGAGGACGGCGTCAATATTCCCCACTCTCCCGGCTCCAACCTCGCCTTCTTCGACGTGGCGCGGATGGAGGTCGCCAAGGGCCCGCAAGGCACCCTCTACGGCCGCAACACGACCGGCGGCGCGATCAACATCATCACCAAGGACGCCGACTTCAACGGCGTGC
>JAQGIJ010000140.1 GCA_028291285.1 Phenylobacterium sp.
CGGGCGGCGAACGCCTCAGCGGCCGCATCGAGAGCCGAGACGACGTGGTGCGCGCGCTCGACGCGCTCAGCGACTACTATCGCCGCCGCGAACCCGCCCATCCTGCGCCGATCCTGCTGCAACGCGCTCGGGAGTGGGTAAGCCTCGACTTCATGGAAATTCTGGCCGACATAGCTCCGGCCGGCGTCGATGAAGCCCGCACGGTCCTGCAGTCGCGGCGCCAGCGGGAAGAATAGTCCGGGAAGATTCCATTTGGCAGATTCCCGGTTGAGTGCTGCGCTCGCCTGTGTTGTAGATTAACGGCGTTCCGGGAATGTACATGGGTGTTGGGGGTTCAAATGGCGACGGCTAAAGGTGGGCAGCGGTTCATCAAGGAAAATCGCGCGCCGCGTGTGCATATCGAATACGAGGTCGAAACATTCGGCGCTCGTCAAAAGGTCGAAATCCCGTTCGTCATGGGCGTGATGTCGGACTTGTCCGGTAAGTCCGAAGTCGAGAAGAAGCCCCTCGATAAGCGCGACTTCGTCGAGTTCGACATGGACAATTTCGAACAGAAGATGGAAGCGATGGCGCCGCGCGCAGCCTTTACGGTGGAGAACACCCTCACCGGCGAAGGCCAGATGGCGGTCGATCTCACCTTCAAGTCGCTCGAAGACTTCTCGCCCGGCCAGATCGCCAAACAGGTGCCCGCGCTGGCGAAGCTCCTCGAAGCCCGCCAGCAACTCAACGACCTGCTGCTCTACATGGATGGCAAGGACGGCGCCCAGGACCTGCTCGACAAGGTGCTGAAGGATCCGTCGCTGATGCAGGCCCTGGCGGCCAAGCCGCCCGGCGAAGGCGAAGCCTGAGCCGACGCCACTCCACCGTCACAGACATATGATCTAAGCCTGCTGGGAGACAGTCATGGCGCAGGAAACACTTGAACAAGCCGGCGGCGCGACGACGGAAGTCGTCAACGCCGACGATTTCGCGATGCTCCTGCAAAAGGAGTTCAAGCCGAACACCGACGCCAAGCAGGCGCGGATCGAGCAGGCGGTCAAGACGCTGGCGCAACAGGCGCTGGCCGACGCCCAGATCATCGGCGACGACGTCTTCACGACCGTCGACGCCCTGAAGGCCGCGATCGACCGCAAGCTCACCGAGCAGGTGAACAAGGTCCTCCACCACAAGGATTTCCAGACGCTGGAGTCCGCGTGGAAAGGTCTCTGGTACCTGGTCATCAACACCTCGACCGGCAAGGACCTGAAGATCCGCGTCCTCAATATCTCCAAGGACGAGACGCGGAAGATGCTTCGCCAGTTCCGGGACTCGGCCTGGGATCAGAGCCCGCTGTTCAAGAAGGTCTACGAGGCGGAGTTCGGCCAACTGGGCGGTCAGCCCTACGGCGCCTTCATCTGCGACTACGCGTTCGACCACACCGCGCCCGACATCGAGATCATGAAGGGCCTGTCGAAGATCGGCGCCGCGGCGCATGCGCCCTTCATCGCCGCTGCGAGCTCGCAGCTCCTGGGGATGGACTCCTGGCAGCAGCTCGCCAACCCGCGCGACCTGGCCAAGCAATTCGACGCCACGGACTACATGGCCTGGCGCTCGTTCCGCGACTCCAACGACAGCCGCTACATGTCGCTGACCCTGCCGCGCTTCCTCGGCCGGCCGCTCTACGGCGCCAACACCGAACCGGTGGAGGAGTTCGCCTTCGAGGAGGACACCGATGGCGGCAAGCACGACAACTACCTGTGGTTGAACGCCTCCTACGCGCTGGGCGTGCGCATCACCGAAGCCTTCAAGACCTACGGCTGGTGCACCCGGATCCGCGGCGTGGAGTCGGGCGGCACGGTGGAAGGGCTGCCGACGGCGCTGTTCCCCACCGACGACGGCTCGATGGACGCCAAATGCCCGACCGAGATCGCGATCTCCGACCGGCGCGAGGCGGAGCTCTCCAAGGCCGGCCTGATGGCCCTGGTGCATCGCAAGAACACCGACCAGGCCACCTTCATCGGCGCGCAGACGCTGCATTCGCCGAAGGCCTATGACGACCCCGACGCGACGGCCAGCGCCAACCTGTCGGCGCGCCTGCCGTACATCTTCGCCAGCTGCCGCTTCGCCCACTACCTGAAGTGCATGGTGCGCGACTGGGTGGGCAGCACCCGCGAAGCGCCGCAGCTGTCGGCCGACCTGCAATCCTGGATCATGCAGTACGTCGACATGCAGCCGGACTTCTCGACCGAAGAGGACAAGGCCCGCAAGCCGCTGAAGTCCGCCTCGGTGGACGTCATCCCCGATCCGGAGAACCCCGGCTACTACCGCGGGGTCTTCCGCATGGTCCCTCACTATCAGCTGGAGGGCATGGATGTGTCCCTCAGCATGGTGTCGCGTCTGCCCAAGGGCGCCGCTTAAGTCCAACCAAGTCTCAATAAAATCGCATCGAGAGAAGGAGAGCGCTCGTGGCTGTCGACATGTTCCTGAAGCTTGAGGGTATTACGGGGGAGTCGAAAGATAGCGTCCACAAGGGCGAGATCGACGTGCTGGCCTGGAGCTGGGGCATGAGCAACTCGGGCTCGGCGCACGTCGGCGGCGGCGCCGGGGCGGGCAAGGTCAGCGTGCAGGACCTCAGCTTCACCAAATATATCGACTTGTCCTCGTCGTCGCTGATGCTCGCCACCGCCAATGGCAAGCACGTCACGAAGGCGACGCTCGTGGTGCGCAAGGCCGGCGAGAATCCGCTGGAATACCTCACGATCACCATGACCGAATGCCTGGTGACCGCGTACTCCACCGGCGGCAGCGGCGGCGAAGACCGTCTGACGGAGAACGTCACCCTGAACTTCGCCAAGGTCGAGGTCCATTACAAGGAGCAAGCGGCCACCGGCAAGGCCGGCGGCACCGGCGACTTCAAGTGGGACATCGCCGGCAACGTGAAGTTCTGAGGACCTGCCGGCGGGCCACGTCCGCCGGCGCGCCACATGGCTGACGCCAACGAGCTTCTGAAGGCCGGCGACCTGGGCGGCGCGCGCGCCGCCCTCATCGATCAGGTCAAGCGTACGCCCCAGGATCAACCGGGGCGGATGTTCCTGTTCCAGCTGCTGTGCGTGCTGGGCGAGTGGGACAAGGCCAAGGCGCAGCTGCGCGCCTTGGCCCAGCTCTCGCCTGAGGCGCAGATGCTGGCGGTCTCCTACAACATGGCGATCGACGCCGAGTTGACCCGCGAGCAGGTCTTCTCCGGCGTCGCCCAGCCGGCTCTGCTCGTGGGCACCTGCGAGTGGGCCGGCGACCTGGCCGCCTCCATCGGCGCCTTCGCGCAAGGCCGGATCGACGACGGCGAGGCCCGGCGCGAGGCCGCCTTCGACGCCGCGCCCGACACCCCCGGACAGTTCAACGGCGACATCAGCTTCGACTGGATCGCCGACGCCGACCCGCGCTTCGGTCCGGCGTTCGAGGCGGTGATCCAGGGCCGCTGGGGCCTGGTTCCGTTCGAATCCGTGACCTCGATCACCAGCGAGGGACCGAAGGACCTGCGCGACATCATCTGGCTGCCGGTCGAGATCGCCTTCAAGACCGGCCAGTCCGTCCCCGCCGTCCTGCCGGCGCGCTATCCCGGCACGGCCGAGACCGGCGAGGCCGAGCTGCAGCTCGCCCGCGGCACCGACTGGCGCGACAGCCCGAGCGGCCAGGCGGGCCTGGGCCAGCGGTTGTGGTCGCTGGGCGACGAGGGCGAAGCCGGCATCCTGTCGTTGCGCAGCCTGACCTTCGGCTAGCGCCGTGGCCTCGCGCATCAACCCCACGCTGTTCGACAAGCTGGTGGCCGACCTGGAGCTGGATGGGCTCACCGCCGCCCCCGACAGCGACGGGGAGATGAGCCGCGGCTCGATGCGCTTCTACACCGTGCCGCGCCTCGAGCGCTTCAACGAGGCGGCGCTGCGCACGACGGTGCTGCGCGAGCTGAACTGGATCCTCAACACGACCAACATCGCCGCGCTGCGTTCGCTGGACGAGACGCCCGAGGTGGCCACATCGGTCCTGAACTACGGCGTCGCCGACATGGCCGGCAAGCTGCTGCAGCGCCGGGCGATCCAGAGCCGCGCCCGCGAGATCCGCGACGCGATCTGCGCCTTCGAGCCGCGCATCGACCCGCAGCACATCGAGGTCGAGGCGACCGTCACGCCAGAGCGGCCGAACTCCGTCACCTTCGTCATCCGCGGCGACGTCACCAACGCCGTGAACGTCATGCCCGTCGAGTTCAAGACCGACGTCGAGATCGACACCGGCGCAGCGACGTTGCGGGAGTAGATCCGATGGATCCGCGCCTGCTGCGCGCCTACAACGAAGAGCTCATCTACCTTCGCCAGACCGCCCGCGAGTTCGGCGAGGAGTACGAGACGGTCGCCGGACGGCTGGGCCTGAACACGCCCGCGGACGTGGATCCTTACGTGGAGCGCCTGCTGGAGGGCGTGGCCTTCCTCAACGCCCGCGTGAAGCTGAAGCTGCAGGACCAGCACCCCGAGTTCACCCAGCACCTGCTGAACGCGGTCCAGCCGCAGTATCTCGCGCCCACGCCGTCGATGTGCGTGGTCGGCTTCGAGCCGCAGGAAGGCGACCTCTCGCTGGCGGCGGGCTTCAAGGTTCCGCGCCAAACCGAGCTCAACGCCACCTCCGCGGCCGACACCGACAGCTCGGTCACCTTCCGGACCAGCCAGGCGGTCACCCTCCTGCCGCTCAAGATCACCGAGGCGGAGTACCTGCCGACCCGCGCCGCGGTGGCGCCCTACAGCGGCGGGACCCGCGTGCGGGCGGAAGCGGGGCTGCGGCTGCGCTTCACCGGCGCTGGGGGGATTCCGCTCTCCAAGCTCGCACCGGCCGCCCTGCCCCTCTACCTCGACGGCTCGGAGGTGATCCCGGGCGAGCTCTATCGCCAGCTGATCGGCGACGCCGTCGCCACCATCGCCCGTTCCCCCGGCTCGGCCGCCGGCGAGGGCGCCTGGGTGCGGCTGCCCGATCCCGAGCAGCACGGCTTCGAAGACGACTGCGCCCTGCTGCCCGCCGACCGCCGCTCGTTCCGCGGCTACCGGCTGCTGACCGAATACTTCGCCTGTCCGGAACGGTTCCTCTTCGTTCGCCTGCACGAGCTCGGCCGCGCCTTCGCGGGCTGCGAAGACAGCTGCGACGTGGTGATCCTCTTCAGCCGCTCGGTTCCGGCGCTTGCGGGCGCGATCTCGCCCGCGAACTTCCGGCTGTTCGCCACGCCGGCGATCAATCTCTTCGAGAAGCAGATCGATCGGGTGGCGCTGAACCCCTACGACCACGAGCTGCAGCTGATCGCCGACAGGACCCGGCCGCTGGATTTCGAGATCTTCCGGGTGCTCGAGGTCTCCGCCTACGCCGAGTCCAACCGCGATCCAAAGCCGGTCGCCCCGCTGCATGCCTTTGGCAGCCTGCTGCACGACTGGGGCGAGGCGCTCTATTACGTCACCCGCCTGCGCCACCGGCGGCTCTCGACCAAGGAGCAGCGCCTGCGCCGGCGCTCCGACTACCTCGGCACCGAGACCTGGATCAGCCTGACCTCCCCCGGCGATCCGGCGGGCATCGACGAGCGGCACGAGCTCGCCGTCCGCGCCCTGGTCACCAACCGCGAGCTCGCCGAGACCCTGCGCCTGGGCGGCAAGACCGACTTCCTGGCCAGCGGCCTGCCCGTCCGGGCGGTCACGGTCATTCGCGCGCCGACCAAGCCGCGGCCGCCGCTCGGCATCAGCGACGGCGCCTGGCGGGTGATCGGCCACCTGACGCCGAACTACGCCTCCTTCGTGCCCGAGGACGGCGACGACCCTTCGGTGCTGCGCGATCACCTGGCGCTCTACGGCCGCGTCGACGACGCCGCCCTGCGGCGACAGATTGACGGCATTCAGTCGGTGCAGGGCGACCCCGTGACCCGCCGGGTCCCCGGCGGCGGCCGCACCGCCTTCGCCCGCGGCATGCGGCTGCGCATCAAGCTGGACGACGCGCCGTTCGAGAACGCGCGCATGTTCCTGTTCTCCGCCGTGCTCGAGCGGTTCCTCGCCGAGTTCGCCACCGTCAACGCCTTCACCGAGTGTAGTTTCGAGAGCCCCTACGAAGGGACGTTCGTCCAATGGCCGCCAAGACTGGGGCAACGCAGGAACATCTAGAGTTCCTCCGGCGCGCCGCAGCCGACGCCCGGCGGCATGGGATCTACGGCCTCTTGCGCCGCGCGGAAGCGCGCGCCCGCGACCTGCCGCGCATCGGCGAGTCGCGCCTGCCCGAGCAGAACATCGTCGACCTGGCGCAGTCCCCCTCCCTGGCCTTCGCCGACTCGACCCTGGAATCCATCAAGGTCGACGGCCGCCGCCCGCGGGTCGAAGGCTATTGGCTGGGGCTGACCGGTCCGATGGGCCCGCTGCCGTTGCACATGACGGAGTTCGCCTATTACGAGCGGCGCTACGCCAAGCGCCGGCCGTTCGGCGCCTTCCTGGACATGCTCGCCGGCCGGTCGCTGCAGCTGTTCTATCGCGCCTGGGCGGAGTCCAACCCCGCGGCCAGCGCCGACCGGCCGAACGACGACCGGTTCTCCGGCTATCTCGAAGCGCTCACCGGCGCGGCCGTGGGCGTTCCGAAGGACGCCGCCTTTCCGGCCCGGGCGCGGATCTATTACGCCAGCGTCTTCATCGGCCGGCGCAGCGCCTCTGCAATCCAGGACGCGCTGTCGGACCTGGTGGGCGCGCCGGTGCGGCTGATCGAATACGTGCCCTTGATGCGCGACATCGACCCGGACGATCAGACCCGCCTGGGCGGGCCGCTCAGCGGCCTGGGCGTCGACAGCATCGCCGGGCGGCGCACCTACACCGTCTCCGACGCCTTCCGCATCGTGATCCGCGTCGACAACCGGCGCGACTACGACGCCCTGCTTCCCGGCGGCCGCCGTTTCCAGATGGTGGCCGAGGCGCTGGAAGCCTTCGCCCCGCCCCACCTCGAGTGGGACCTGCAGCTCGAGATCGAGGCCCCCAAGATCAAGGGCGCCGCCCTCGACGGGCGCGCGCGGCTGGGCTGGACGAGCTGGGTGACACCCAATCCCAAAGGCGGCCCCCGCGCCGACGCGCGCCTGGGCCGTGGGGCGAGACGTATCGCCCGAACAGCGAACAAGAAGGACCGTACCCGATGACCGAGATCAGTCGTTCCGCCCTCTTCGGGCGGCTCAATCCGACCAGCCTGAAGGCCATCGAGAGCGCGACGGCCTTCTGCAAGATGCGCGGCAATCCGTACGTCGAGCTGGTCCACTGGATCCACATCCTGCTGCAGGACCCGCAGAACGACCTGGGTGCGCTGCGCAGCCGCTTCCAGCTGGACGACAGCAAGCTGGCGCGTGACGTCGTCGCCGCGCTCGACAGCCTGCCGCGCGGCGCGACCGCCATCTCCGACTTCTCGCCGCAAGTGGAGGAGGCCGTGGAGAAGGGCTGGCTCTACGCCTCGCTGATGTTCCAGGCCGGCAAGGTCCGCAGCGGCCACCTGATGTTCGGCATGCTGAAGACGCCGACGCTGCGCAACGTCCTGTTCGCGATCTCGCCGGAGTTCCGCAAGATCCAGGTGGACGCGTTGGGCGACGAGTTCGACCGGATCGTCGCCGGCTCCTCCGAGATCACCCAGAGCGCCCCGGCAGGCGCGGCCGAGAGCGGCGGCGGAGAGGCCGGTGCGACAGGCGTCGCCGGCAGCGGCGAGGCGCTCGGCAAGTACTCCGTCGACCTGACGGAGCGGGCGCGGAAGGGCGAGATCGACCAGATCGTCGGCCGGGATGCGGAGATCCGCCAGGTGATCGACATCCTGCTGCGCCGGCGGCAGAACAACCCGATCCTCTGCGGCGAGGCCGGCGTCGGCAAGACCGCGGTGGCCGAAGGCTTCGCCCGGCGCATCGTCGACGGCGACGTGCCGCCGGCGCTGAAGGACGTCACCCTGCGCTCGCTCGACATCGGCTTGCTGCAGGCCGGCGCCGGCGTGAAGGGCGAGTTCGAGAAGCGCCTGCGGCAGGTGATCGACGAGGTGGAATCCTCGCCCAAGCCGATCATCCTGTTCATCGACGAGGCGCACACCCTGATCGGCGCCGGCGGCCAGGCCGGCACCGGCGACGCGGCCAACCTGCTGAAGCCGGCGCTCGCGCGCGGACGGCTGCGGACGGTGGCGGCGACCACCTGGGCCGAGTACCGGCAGTACTTCGAGAAGGACCCCGCCCTCACCCGCCGGTTCCAGACGGTCAATGTCGGCGAGCCGGACACCGGCGTCGCCGTCGCGATGATCCGCTCGGTCGCCCCGATGATGGAGGCGCACCACAAGGTGATCGTGCTCGACGAGGCGATCGAGGCGGCCGTCAAGCTGTCGCAGCGCTACATCCCGGCCCGGCAGCTGCCGGACAAGGCGGTCAGCCTGCTCGACACCGCCGCCGCCCGGGTCGCGGTTTCCCAGCATGCGACGCCAGCCCCCGTCGAGAACCGCCGCCGCCGCATCGAGCTCCTGCAAATGGAGCTGGAGATCGCCACGCGCGAGGCGGAGGGCCAGTACGCCGGGCGCGAGCGCATCGGCAAGGTGAACGAGGCGCTGGAGGAAGCCCGCGGCGCGCTCGAGGTGGTGGACGCCAAATGGGCCGCCGAGCTCGCGGCGATCGGCGCCGCGCACAAGGCGCGCGCGGCGCTCTCCGCCAGCAGCGCGGCCGACGCCGATCCCGCGGCGGTCCCCGCCGCCCGGGCCGAGCTCGAACGGGCGCTGGCCGCGGTCGAGACCGCTCACGGCGGCGATCCGATGGTGTTCGGCGAGGTGGACGCCGACGCCGTGGCCGCGGTGGTCGGCGACTGGACCGGCATCCCGGTGGGCCGCATGGTCAAGAACGAGATCGCCTCGGTGCTGACCATCGGCGACCAGCTGAAGCGCCGCGTGGTGGGCCAGGACCACGCCATGGACGCCATCGCCAAGCGCATCCAGACCAGCCGCGCCAAGCTCGACAACCCGAACAAGCCGGTGGGCGTCTTCATGCTCTGCGGCCCCTCCGGCGTCGGCAAGACCGAGACCGCCCACGTGCTCTCCGAGCTGCTCTACGCCGGCGACGACAGCCTGATCGTCATCAACATGAGCGAATTCCAGGAGGCCCACACGGTCTCCACCCTGAAGGGCGCGCCTGCCGGCTACGTCGGCTACGGCCAGGGCGGGGTGCTCACCGAGGCGGTCCGCCGCCGGCCCTACTCCGTGGTGCTGCTGGACGAGGTGGAGAAGGCGCACCCCGACGTCCACGAGATGTTCTTCCAGGTGTTCGACAAGGGCTACATGGACGACAGCGAGGGGCGCTACATCGACTTCAAGAACACCCTCATCCTGCTCACCTCCAACGTCGGCACCGACCTGATCACCTCGCTCTCCGAAGACGAGGAGATGAAGCCCGACGCCCCGGGCCTGGCCGATGCGCTTCGGCCGGAGCTGCTGAAGGTGTTCCCGCCGGCCCTGCTCGGGCGGCTGATGGTGCTGCCCTATTATCCGCTCTCGCCGGCCATGCTGCAGGGCATCGTCCGGCTGCAGATGGACCGGGTGAAGCGGCGGATCGTGGAGAACCACGACATCGCCTTCGAGTACGCGCCCGCGGTGGTCGACCTGATCGTCTCGCGCTGCACGGAGGTGGCCTCCGGCGGGCGGATGATCGACGCCATCCTCACCAACACCATGCTGCCGGAGCTTTCCATCCAGCTCCTCGAGAAGCAGATGGACGGCGAGGAGATCTCGGCGATCCGCGTCGACGTGCGGGACTCCGCGTTCGTCTACGCCTTCGAGACGGCCGAGCCGCCACCGTCCGAAGCGGCCGCGGAGCCGGTGCTGGAACCCGAACCCGCCTGAGCGCGCCGATGAGCACCGCCTACGACGAGGTGGCCTACCCGAGCCGCCCGTTCCGGCAGACGCACCCGCGCCAGCTCGGCGTGGCCGCGGCGCTGCTCGACCTGCCCTACGCGCCCATGGAGCAGGCGCGGGTGCTGGAGATCGGCTGCGGGGAGGGCGGCAACATCATCCCGATGGCGATGAGCTATCCGGAGGCCACGGTGGTCGGCTTCGACCTCGCGGCCTCCGCGATCGCCGCGGGCCAGGCGGTCGTCGAGCGGCTGGGCCTGGGCAACATCCAGCTGCGCGTGCTCGACATCCTCGAGGCGGGCCCGGAGCTCGGGACCTTCGACTACATCATCGCCCACGGCGTCTACTCCTGGGTCCCCGGCGAGGTCCGCGAGGCGCTGCTGGCCCTGGTCCGGCGGAGCCTGGCGCCGGAAGGGCTGG
>JAQGIJ010000269.1 GCA_028291285.1 Phenylobacterium sp.
AGGACCTGGGAGGCGACCACCCGGCACAAGGAGGCGGAAGGCTCCTCCTACTACCGGCACTTCCACATGGGCCTGCTGCGCGAGGACGGCGCGCCCAAGCCCGGGCTGGAGGTCTACGCCGACTACGCCGCGCAGATGGGCCTCTGCCAGTGGTTCCACTTCGAGGACCACCGGCTGGACGAGGCCGTGGCCTGGATGAAGCGGCTGGGCGTGAAGCACCTGCGCACCGGGCTTTCCTGGGCCGACAGCTTCAGGCCCAACGCGCTGGCCTGGTTCGACCGGCAGATGGAGGCGCTCGCCGACTTCGAGGTGACGGTGACTTTCTGCTTCACCCCCGAGCACCGCGGTATCGAGCCGCACCACACCAGCCCGCCGCAGGCGGCCGAGGAGTACGCCGGGTTCTGCGCCGACATGGTCCGCCGCTATGCGCCCCAAACCGCCCGACCCGTCGACGCCCAGCCCGCCCGCGGCGCGCGGGCCGTGGCGGCGGAATGAGATGGACGGGGGCCTCGCCCCGGACCTGACCTGGATTACCGGCGACCTCGCGGTCGGCGGCTACCTGCCGCCGGGCGCCGCGGCGCTTTTGGCCGCAGGCCACGGGGTCGGCTACGTCGTCGACATGCGCGCGGAGGCCTGCGACGATGCCACCGAGCTCGCCGCTTCGGGGTTGAAGTTCGTGCGCCTGCCCACGCCCGACCACCACGCGCCCACCCAGGACCAGCTCGACGAGGGCGTGGCCTTCGCCGAGGCCGCGCGCGCCGCGGGCGCCAAGATCCTGATCCATTGCCAGCACGGCATCGGCCGCTCCGTGACGCTCGCCCTCTGCGTCCTGGTCGATCGCGGCTTGCAGCCGCTTGCGGCGTTGGCCCGCGCCAAGGACGTTCGCGAGCTCGTCTCGCCGAGCCCGGCGCAGTACGAGGCCTGGGCGGCGTGGATGCGCCGCCGCGCGCCCTGGACCGCCATTCCGCAGTTCGAGGCCTTCACGGCGATCGCCTACCGCCATCTGGCGGCGCGGGCCTGAGATGCTGGTCTACGGCGACCGCGCGCGGGCGACCACGCCCCGGCAGATGCTGCGGGAGATCACCAGCGTGCTGCGCGCCGCGGAGGCGGCGCAGCCCGGGCCGGGGCGCCACGACCTCCTGACCCACGCCTTCATCGAGGCCGCCTGCCTGACCCAGGGCGTCGCCGACGCAGAGTTCGAGGCGCGCGGGGCGGACGACCTCTCCATGGGCCAGGACGCCTGCCTGGCGCTCCTGCTGATGCTGGCGCGCAAGCTCACGGCCTCCGCCTGGAGCGGCTTCGCCGCGATCGGGCCCGGCGTCGCCCCCGAGCTGATGTCGCTGGCCGTCCAGCCGTTGCCCGAGGCGATCTCGGTCAGGACGCCGGAGGGCTACGCCTTCTATGCGGTCTATCCCGAAGCCTATCTCAAGGCCGCCGCCGAGCATCCCTGGCCGGCAACCCCGCTGGTCATCGGCCTGCGCAGCATCGGAACCGGCCTGGCGGCCCTCGTCGCCGCCGTCACCGGCGCGCGCACCGTCATCACGCTGCGGCCCTGCGGCCACCCCTTCCGGCGCGAGCTGAGGGTCTCCGACCAGCTCCGCGGCCTGCTCGCCGCCCACGACGGCCCGTTCGCCATCGTCGACGAAGGCCCGGGACTTTCCGGCAGCTCGTTCGGCGCCACGGCCGACCTGCTGGAGAGCCTGGGCGTGGCGGAGGATCGGATCGTCTTCCTGCCGAGCCATCGCGGGGACCTCGGCCCCGAGGCCGATCCGCGGCATCGCGCGCGGTGGAGCCGCGCCGCGCGGCCGGTGGCGACCTTCGAGGACCTTGCCGCCGAGCTTCCGCTGGCGGACTGGTTCGCCGACCTCACGGGCCGGATCGAGGCGGTGGAGGACCTCTCCGGCGGCGCGTGGCGCAGCACGCTGGCCCTGCCCGCCGAGGCCATGCCGCCGGCCAACGCGGCGCAGGAGCAGCTGAAGTTCCGGCTCCGCACCGCCTCCGGCTGGTGGCTCGCCAAGTTCGCCGGGCTCGGGGCCACGGGCGCGGCCAAGTTCGAGCGCGCCAAGGCCCTGCACCGCGCCGGCTTCACGCCCGAGCCGCTGGCGCTGCGGCGCGGCTTCATCCTGGAGCACTGGGAGGACGGGGCGCCGGGCGCCGCCGTGGAGCGGGCGCGGCTGGTGGAGCACCTCGCCGCCTACCTCGCCTTCCGCGCCGCCGCCCTGCCCGTCGAGCCCGGCTGCGGCGCCAGCCTCGATGAGCTCGGGGAGATGACCCGGGTCAACCTGCGGGAGACCTTGGGCCCCGGCGCCGAGGCGCGGGTCGGCCCCCGGCTGGAGGCCGCCGCCGCCGCGCCCCCCGCCCGCCCGGTCCACATCGACGGCCGGCTGCACGCCTGGGAATGGCGGCTGACGCCGGACGACCTGCTCCTGAAGACTGACGCCGTCGACCATTCCTGCGCCCACGACCTGGTGGGCTGCCAGGAGATCGGCTGGGACGTGGCCGGCGCCCGCCTCGAGTTCGACCTCGACGATGAGGAGACCGCCCACCTCTGCGACGCGGTCGAGCAGGCGACCGGCGAGCGGCCTGACCCTGCGCGCCTCGCCTTCTTCGACTTCGCCTATCCGGCGTTCCAGGCCGGCTGGTGGCGGATGGCCGAAGAGGCCGCCGCCGCGGAGGAGCGCGCCCGGCTCGGCGCCTGCGTCGAACGCTATGTGCGGCGCCTCGCCAAGCTCGCGGGGGCCCCGGAATCGGCCGACTAAGGGAGACCTGCCCACGAGGTCCGCCGCTTGCGCTTCGCACTCATCAAAGGCCAGTCGCAGTACGGCTCGCTGCGGCTGCACGTCGACCAGCTGGCGCAGGCGCTGGCCGCGCTCGGCCACGAGGCGCGCGTCGTCGACATGAGCGCGGACGACCGCCAGGACCAGCTGAATGCCGCAACCCTGGCGCGGCCGGACTGCTTCTTCGGCTTCAGCGGCGTCGGCTGCGACCTGAAGGCGGGCGAGGCCTCGGCCTATGACGTCTGGGGCTGCGCCTATGCCTCGCTGTACGTCGACAATCCCGTGCACCACCTGGCGCGCCTGCAGACGCCGATCCGCAAGCACGTCGCGCTGTTCCTCGACCGCAACCACCTGCAGTTCGTCAACGCCTCGCCCTTCGCCCGCGGCGTCGCCCAGCTGGGCTTCGTCCCCCCCGGCGCCAACGAGCTGCCGGAGCCGCCGGACCTTTCCGACGAGGCCTTCGCCCGGCGCGACATCCCGGCGATGTTCACCGGCACCTATCGCGGCGCGCCGCAGACGCCCTGGCGTGAGTGGCCGGACAGCCCCGCGAGAACCGTGGCCGACGGGATCGCCGAGCGGATGGCGGCGGACGCCCGGCTGTCGATCCTGGACGCGCTGCGCGCCGTGCTGCGCAGCCTAAGCGCCGAACTCACGCCGCAGCTCTTCAGCGACATCGCCCCCCTGCTCTCCGGTCCGCAGTTCTTCGCCGAGGCCTACCACCGCGACGCGGTCCTGCAGGCGCTGGGCTCCGCGGGCGTGGCCCTGCACATCTGGGGCAATGGCTGGGAGCCGCTCGCCCAGCGCTACCCGTCCTTCGTCTACGGCGGCGTCGGCAGCTTCGCCGAGACCCTGCATACGCTGCGCCGGGCCAGGGTGGTGCTGAACATCAACAACGGCTTCACCGCCGGAGGCCACGAGCGGGTGTTCACCGCCATGTGCGCCGGCGCGGCGGTGTTCTCCGACGCCAATCCCTATTACGACCAGGCCTTCAAGGACGGGCGCGAGATCGTCACCTTCGCCTGGCCGAAGCTGGCCGAGGCGCCGGACCGCCTCGCCGCCCTGATCGCCGACGAGGCCCGCGCCGCGGGGATCGCCCGCGCCGGCGCCACGAAGGCGCAAGCCGAGCACCGCTGGACCGAGCGCGCGGGGCGGCTGGTCAAGGCGGTGAAGCAGGCGGCGTGAGGCGGCGGCGAAAGACACGCCCCCAGCCGAGGCGCAGCACAGCGCCGAGGCCGACGCACGGCTCTAACGCGGGAGCTTTGTCGACCCCATCAGGTACTCGTCCACGGCGCGGGCGCACTGGCGGCCCTCGCGGATGGCCCAGACCACCAGCGACTGGCCGCGGCGCATGTCGCCGCAGGCGAAGACGTTGGGCGCCGAGGTGCGGTAGTCGACGACGTTGGCCTTGACGTTGCCGCGCGCGTCGAGCTCGACCCCGCCCTGTTCCACCAGGCCGGTGAGCCTGGGGCCGACGAAGCCCATGGCCAGCAGCACCAGGTCGGCCTTCAGCTCGAAGTTCGAGCCTTCGACCTCGCGCATCTGCATGCGCCCGTCGGCGTCGGGGACCCACTCCAGCCGCGCGCACTCCAGCGCGGTGATCCGGCCGTCCTGGCCGATCGCCTGCTTGGTGATGACGGCGAACTCGCGCTCGCAGCCTTCCTCGTGGCTCGACGAGGTGCGCAGCTTCAGCGGCCAGTCGGGCCAGGAGAGCGACTTGTTCTCGTGCTCGGGCGGCCTGGGCATGATCTCCAGCTGCGTCACCGAGGCCGCGCCATGGCGGTTGGAGGTGCCGATGCAGTCCGAGCCGGTGTCGCCGCCGCCGATGACGACGACGTGCTTGTCCTTGGCGCTCAGCGTGCCGTTGGGCGCGGCGACGCTTTCCGGATCGCCGGCGTTGCGCTTGTTCTGCTGGGTCAGGAACTCCATGGCGAAGTGTATGCCGTCGAGCTCGCGGCCCGTCACCGGCAGGTCGCGCGGGTTCTCGGCGCCGCCGGCCATCACCAGCACGTCGTAGTCGTCCAGCAGGCGCTGCACCGAGACCGTGACGCCCACCTCGAAGTTGGTCCGGAAGATCACCCCCTCCGCCTCCATCTGCTTGATGCGGCGGTCGATGAGGTGCTTCTCCATCTTGAAGTCGGGGATGCCGTAGCGCATCAGGCCGCCGATCCGGTCGCTCTTCTCGAACACCGTCGGGGCATGGCCGGCGCGGGCCAGCTGCTGGGCGCAGGCCAGGCCGGCGGCGCCGGACCCGGCGATTGCGATCCGCTTGCCGGTGCCGCGGGGGCTGGGCTGCGGCGTGATCCAGCCCTCGCGCCAGCCACGGTCGACGATCTCGCATTCGATCGTCTTGATGGTCACCGGGGTGTCGTCGATGTTCAGCGTGCAGGAGGCCTCGCACGGCGCGGGGCAGATCCGGCCGGTGAACTCCGGGAAGTTGTTGGTGGACTGCAGGTTCTCCAGCGCGGCCTTCCACTGGTCCCGGTAGACAAGGTTGTTGAAGTCCGGGATCTGGTTGTTCACCGGGCAGCCCTGGTGACAGAACGGAATCCCGCAGTCCATGCAGCGCGCAGCCTGCTTGCCCACATCCGGGTAGGGCAGCGGACGGACGAACTCCTTCCAGGTCTTCAGGCGCTCGGCGGGCGGCTCGTAGCCGCGGTCATGGCGCTCGATCTCGAGGAAGCCGGTGGGCTTGCCCATCGGGTCGGTCTCCAAACTCTAGAGG
>JAQGIJ010000289.1 GCA_028291285.1 Phenylobacterium sp.
AGGCGCTCACCGCCACCGGCACGTCCTGGATGCTTTCCTGACGCTTCCGCGCGGTGACGACGACCTCTTCGAGCTGAGCCGTCTCCTGGGCGACGGCGGAGGCCGCAATGCCCAACGCCAACAATGCAACCGGCGCGGCCGTGAGCCAATGCGCAGCTTTTCTGGTCAACGCGAACCCTCCCTTGTGTCTTTTGTTGGGGGGACGTTTTCCCGAGTGCGACAGCTATGTCAATTCGTATAATGGACGGTTCGTTTCTTTCTCAACAGCGTTGCTGAAATACCAAAGTTGACAGAATCGAGCCTCTGTCAGCTGGCGCCGGCGGCTCAGTCGGCCAGGCCCAGCGCCTCGCTGGTTCGCTGGATCGCCGCCAGCCGCCCCGCCGGCGTCGCCTCTCCGCCGAGGCCGAGCACGGGCAGGACGAGCGCATCCACGCCCAACTCGCTGAAGCGGGCGACATCCTCCGGCCGCGCTCGCATGGCGTTCATCATCACGGCGCATGACGCGCCGGCGCCCACATCCCGCTCGGCGGCGCGCAGCCGACCGATCGCCGCCTCGGTCTCCTCGAATCCCCGGTGGACGCCGATCCAGCCCTGGTTGCGGGCCGCCCGCCGCAGGGCCGCGGCGTTGTGGCCGCCGATATAGAGGGGGATGGGCTTTGCCGGCGCCGGCGACATCTGCATCGGCGGGTGGGAATAGAACTGCCCCTCATGCTCGACCATCTCGCCGGTCCACAGCCGGCGCATGACCTCGATCATCTCGTCCAGGCGCGCGCCGCGCGCCGCGAACGGTTCGCCGACGAGCTCGAACTCCTCCGCCATCCAGCCGGCGCCGAAGCCGCCGACCGCTCGGTCCCCGGACATCCTGGCGGTGGTGGAGAGCGCCTTGGCGAGCTCGACCGGATGGCGCAGCGGGGCGACGTAGACGCCGGTGGTGAAGCGCAGGCGGCTGGTCGCCTGGGCCATGGCCGCGATCGCCACCCAGGCGTCCGGCCAGTGGGTCTGGGCGGTCCACCGCACGAGGCCGTCGGGGCTGTAGGGATAGGGCGAGCGGATCGTCTGCGGGAAGACCAGGTGGTCGCCCATCGAGACGCCGGCGAACCCGGCCGCTTCCGCCGCGCGCGCGAGCGGCACGAGCTCGTCGATGTCGACCATGGTGAGGTTGAGCCAGTATTCCATCCGCGTCGCGCCGTTCATTGGTCCGGGTCGGCGGCGAGTTCGGACGGCGCCCCGTCCTGCCCGAGCTCGACTCTTGCCGGCCGCGGGCGGTCGCGCAGCAGCTCATCGACGCTGAGGCCTTCGGTGACCGGGTGCCATCGCCAGGCGGCTTCCAGGTGCGCCCGCCAGAAGGCCTCCGCCTTGTCGGCGTCGCCCTGCTCGACCAGCTTGATGAAGCGCGCGTGCGCGGCGTCGGCCTTGCCGCGGTCGCCGGGGTTCTCGGTCTCGCCGGCTTCCGCCATCTCCACCGCGATCTGGCCGGAGACGATGTCGTCGAGCTGCGCGCTCAGGACGGCGAGCGTCAGGTTGCCGCTGAGCGCGACCACCGCCTGGTGGAAGGCGGCCGCCGCGCGGCCCCAGGCGGGCGGATCGTCCACCAGCTCGCACTCGCGGGCGTGCAGCCGCTTCAGGCTGGCCACGGCCTCGGGGCTGCGGTTCTGCGCCAGCAGGCGCGCGGCGAACGGCTCGATCGCCATCCGCGCCTGGTAGACGTCGGCGAGGCTGGCGCCGCGCCGGCGCAGGATCATGCCGGTATGCCGTGCGGCGATCGCCGTGCTGGGCGAACGCACGCTGGCGCCGTTGCGCGCGCCCTGACGCGAGTCGACCAGCCCCTCGAACTCCAGGGCGCGGATGGCCTCCCGCACCGGCGTGCGGGAGACGCCGAACTGTTCGACGAGCTGGCCTTCGGTCGGCAGGTTCGCCCCCTCCGGCAGCTCGCCGCTGACGATCTGCCGGCGCAGCTCGCGCAGCACATAGTCCGCCATCTTCGGCGGCCGCAGGGACGCGGGGCTCTCGCGCTTGACGTTGGCGTTCACCGTCGCCGACTCACGCCTGCGCCTCGCCTGCGCCGGGCCGGAAAGGCTCCGCCTCGATCCCCTCGAGCGCGTCGGCCTCCCGCCAGCGGGCCATCATCTGCATGAACTTGTGCGGGCTGCCGGGATAGAAGGCGTTGATCCCTGCCCCCTCGGTCGGCTTGCCGTCGTTGTTGTAGTAGCCCGGCGTGCACTCGATATCGTGCTTGGTCCGGTAGCTCATCGAATGCACCCGGTCGACCCAGGCGCGTTCGGCGGTCTGCGTCGGCTCGATCGTGCGCAGATCGCGCGCCTTGGCGGCGCTGACGAGATAGGCGAACTGCTTGGCCCCCTCGCCCAGGCTGTGGGTGATGTTCGGGGTCATGGAGCCCTGGGCGTTGGATTGGAAAATCACGTTCGGGAAGCCGCGCGTCATGAAGCCGTACAGGGTGGAGATGCCGTCCTCGCGCCGGGCCTGCGAGAGGCTGCGGCCGCCGCGCCCATGGAGGTCGAAGCCGTTGCGGCCGACGAAATCGGTGTGGTTGAACTCGAAGCCGGTCGCGAAGATCAGGCAATCGACCTCGTAGCCCGTGTCGCCGACGACCACGGCGGTCTCGGTGATCCGCTCCACGCCCTGGCCGCCGGTGTCCACCAGCGTCACGTTCGGGCGGTTGAAGGCCTCCAGATAGTCGTCGTGGAAGCAGGGCCGCTTGCAGCCGGCGTTGTACCAGGGCTTCAGCGCCTCGGCGGTCGCCTTGTCGCGCACCACCGCGTCGATCCGGGCGCGAAGGTTCTCCATGAACTCGAAGTCGGCCATCTGGCGGCGCTCGTCGGCGCCCATCTGGTCGGTCTCGATGCCGATCCGGTGCAGGATCTCCGTCCAGCCGTCGGCGACGAGGTCCTCCTCCTGCTGCCCGCCGCAGACCAGGATGTTGAAGTTGTCCATCCGCTTCTGCTGCCAGCCGGGCTCGAGCGACCGGGCCCAGTCGAAGTCGGTGGGCTTGTGGCCGCGCACCGGCACCGGCGCGGGCGTGCGCTGGAACACGTAGAGGTGCTTGGCGTAGCGGGCGAGGTGCGGGATCGCCTGCACCCCGGTGGCCCCGGTGCCGATGATGCCGACGCGCTTGTCCCTCAGCTTCTCCAGCCCGCCGGCGGAGTCGCCGCCGGTGTAGGCATAGTCCCAGCGGCTGGTGTGGAAGGCATGGCCCTTGAAGGCCTCGATACCGGGGATCGACGGCAGGCGCGGCCGCTGCAGCGGCCCCGTCGCCAGGTTCACGAACCGCGCACGGATGACGTCGCCGTGGTCGGTCTTGATGTGCCAGCGCGCCGTCGCCTCGTCCCAGCGCAACTCCTCGATCTCGGTGCGGAACAGCGCGCGGCGGTAGAGGTCGAACCTGGTCGCCATCTCGCGGGCGTAGCGGTAGACCTCCGGCCCCTTGGCGTACTTCTCCGACGGGACGTAGCCCATCTCCTCCAGCATCGGCATGTAGATGTAGGATTCGATATCGCAGGCGATGCCGGGATAGCGGTTCCAGTACCAGACACCGCCGAAGTCGCCGGCGCGGTCGAGGATCATGAAGTCCTCGACGCCGGCCTTGGTGAGTTGCACGGCGGCCTGGATGCCGCCGAAGCCGGCGCCCACCAGCGCCGCCTCCACGTCGCGCACGATCGGCTCGCGCGGCGGCTCGGGATCGACGTAGGGGTCCTCGAGGTAGTGCGACAGCCGCCCGGTCGGATTGATGTAGGGCGTAGAGCCATCCGTCCGCTGCCGCTTGTCGCGCTCTTCCTTGTAGCGCGCCTTCAGGGCCTCGATGTCGAGCTTGAGGCCGCTTTCGCCGACCGCTTCCGGCGCCATGACGCCCGTGTCCTCAGCCACCACAGACCTCCCTTGTGCGTACACAAGTCAACTTGTATGCGAAGTTTAACTAATGCACGGCATGGCGTATGGCAAGCGCGTGAATGCGATATGCAGGGATGCCGCACGCTGGCGGGTCGCCGCCTCGCGCGGGCGGGAACAAGCACGCAAGGTGGGATCATGAACTTCGACCATCCTCCAAAAGTCCACGCCCTGCGTGAGCAGCTCGAGTCGTTCATGGCCGAGCACATCTACCCGAACGAGAGCCGCTATTTCCGGGAGAGCGAGGCCACCGGCCCGTGGGCCGTCCCGCCCGTGGTGGAGGAGCTCAAGACGCTCGGCCGCACGAGCGGGCTGTGGAACCTCTTCCTGCCGGCCGCGCACGGCGGCCTCACCAACCTCGAATACGCGCCGCTCTGCGAGGTGATGGGACGCTCGCACCTGGCGCCGGAGGTGTTCAACTGCGCCGCGCCC
>JAQGIJ010000313.1 GCA_028291285.1 Phenylobacterium sp.
CTCGCGAAGCACGCCGGCCGCCGGGTCGACGAAGCGGCCGAGCGCAAGCTCGGCGACCGCGTCGGACAGGGCCGCCCAGGGTCCCTGGCCCGCCGCCTCCCAGGCGAGCGCCGCCTCCAGCAGGTGCATGTGGGCGTTGGCCTGGAAGGGCTGGCCGCCCGCCTCACGGTAGCCGCCCGCCGGGTGGCGCAGGGCCTCCAGGGCGCTCAGCAGCGCCTGCGCCTGCGCGGCATGGCCGCCTTCGGGGCGCAGCCGGTGCAGCGCGGCCATGGCCAGCAGCGAAAAGGCCTGCTCGTAGAGGGCGGGCGTGGGATCGGTGATCTCGCCCTGCGCGTCCGCCACGCGGGCGAAGAGCCCGTCCGCCCGGCGATAGTGGGTGCGATAGAAGCCGTAGGCGCGCTCGGCGATCCTGCCGTAGTCCGCGCCGAGACCGGCCTCCGCCGCCGTGGCGTAGACCCAGATCTGCCGCGCCTGCACCCGGGCGCGCCGTGGCGCCGGCCAGGCCTCCCCCTCGACGCTCAGCGCCTCCTGGAAGCTGCCCCGCGCAGGATCGAGCCCCGCCGTGCTCCAGAGCGGCAGCGCCGCCTGGGACAGCCAGGCGTCCAGCTCGGCGGCGGCCTCGGCAAGGGTGCGGAAGGGGGGCGGCATCGGCGCCCAGATAGCCGACGCGCCCGGGCAAGGCCATGCGCCTGTCGTTCACCGCTGGGCGGCGGCTGCCCCGCCGCAGGCGCCGGAAGGGCGCATCCGCCTCCCGCAGGGCCGAACGGCGCCGCCGCCGTCGCCACCACACGCGGACTTCGCCAGCCGGCTAACTTCTCGCTATGAGAAGCGTGCAAACATGAGGCCTGCTGCCATGCAGGTGGGTGGGACGTGATGTCGAAGATATTTCCGGTGATCCTCTCGGGAGGCTCGGGCTCGCGCCTGTGGCCGCTGTCGCGGGAGAGCTTCCCCAAGCAGCTGCTGCCGCTGGCGGGGCCCAGGACCATGCTGCAGGAGACGGCGCTGCGCGTGGCCGATCCGGCGCGCTTCCATCCGGTGATGGTGGTCGCCAACGCCGAGCACCGCTTCGTCATCGCCGAGCAGCTGCGCGGGATCGGCCCCCCTTCGCCCAAGGGGGCCCAGCCGACCATCGTGCTCGAGCCGGTGGCCCGCAACACCGCGCCGGCCGTCGCGGTCGCGGCCCTGATCGCCAGCCGCGAGGACGCCGAGGCGCTGATCCTGGTGATGCCGGCCGACCACGCCGTGCCCGACAAGCAGGCCTTCCTCGCCGCCGTCGAGGCGGGCGCGGCGGCGGCCAGGACGGGCGCCCTGGTGCTGTTCGGGGTGCAGCCGGACAGTCCCGCCACCGGCTACGGCTACATCCGCGCCGGTGCGCCCCTCGAAGGCGCCGCCTGCAAGGTGGACGCCTTCGTGGAGAAGCCCGACCTCGCCACCGCCGAAGCCTATCTCGCCGACGGCCGCTATTCCTGGAACAGCGGCATCTTCCTGCTGCCGGCCAAGGCGGTGATCGCCGAGCTGGAGGCCCACGCGCCGAAGGTCATCGCCGCCGTGCGCGAGGCGCTGGAGGCCGCGCAGCGGGACATGGATTTCCTGCGGCTGGATCCCGAGGCCTTCGCCCGGAGCCCGTCGATCTCCATCGACTATGCGGTGATGGAGAAGACCGCGCGCGCCGCCGTGGCGCCGGCGGACTTCGCCTGGAGCGATGTCGGGGCCTGGTCGGCGCTGTGGCAGCTGGCCGACCGCGACGGGTCTGACAATGTCGAGATCGGCGACACGCTGGCCGAGGACACCCGCGGCTCCTACCTGAGGAGCGAAGGCCCGCTGATCGCCACCGTCGGCGTCGACGACCTGATCGTGATCGCCACCCCCGACGCGGTGCTGGTGGCGAACCGGCACAAGGACCAGGACGTCAAGCGGGTGGTCGAGCGGCTGCGCGCCTCCAACCACGCCACCGCCATCCAGACCCGCCGCGTCTACCGCCCCTGGGGCTGGTACGAGGGCATCGAGGCCGGCGAGCGCTTCCAGGTGAAGCGGATCACCGTCAACCCGGGCGGCAAGCTCAGCCTGCAGAAGCACTTCCACCGCGCCGAGCACTGGGTGGTGGTGAACGGCACCGCCGAGGTGCACCTGGACGGCGAGCAGAAGCTGCTGGCCGAGAACGAGAGCATCTACATCCCGCTGGGCTCCACCCACCGGCTGTGCAATCCCGGCAAGGTGCCGCTGAACCTCATCGAGGTGCAGTCCGGCCCCTACCTCGGCGAGGATGACATCGTCCGCTTCGAGGACGTCTACGCCCGGGCTTGAGCGCGGGAGGCGGTATAGCCGCCCGCCGCCTCAGGCTTCGAAGATCCAGCCCGTGCCGAGCGAGCTCATCTGGGTGTTCTGCAGCACCAGCTCGCCGCCGCCGGTGATGTCGACGACCACGTTAGCCCCCTGCTGGGTCACCTGATAGGCGTTGCCCACGTCGAGCTGGATGCGGTCTTCACCGGGGTGGAAGTCGGTGATGACGCTGACGCCCGCGCCCGCGAAGCTGTGGAAGATGTCCGCGCCGCCGCCGCCGGTGAGCGTGTCGTGGCCGCGGTCGCCGGACAGCCAGTCCGCTCCCGAGCCGCCGACGATCAGGTCGTCGCCCTGGCCGCCGCGCAGGGTGTCGCCCGCCGCGTCGCCGCTGATGGTGTCATTGCCCTTGTTGCCGTTGACGTCGTTGTGGGCGC
>JAQGIJ010000148.1 GCA_028291285.1 Phenylobacterium sp.
CTTCAACGATGCTCAGCGGCAATCCACCAAGGACGCCGGCAAGATCGCCGGCCTGGAAGTGCTGCGCATCATCAACGAGCCGACGGCCGCGGCGCTCGCCTACGGGCTGGAGAAGAACGAAGGCAAGAAGATCGCGGTCTACGACTTGGGCGGCGGCACCTTCGACGTCTCCATCCTGGAGATCGGCGACGGCGTGTTCGAAGTGAAGTCGACCAACGGCGACACCTTCCTGGGCGGCGAGGACTTCGACCTTCGGATCGTCGACTACCTGGCCGACGAGTTCAAGAAGGAGCAGGGCGTCGACCTGCGCAAGGACAAGCTCGCGCTGCAGCGCCTCAAGGAAGAGGCGGAAAAGGCCAAGAAGGAGCTCTCCAGCGTCACTCAGTACGAGGTCAACCTGCCGTTCATCTCGATGAACGCGAACGGCCCGCTGCACCTCAACGTCAAGGTCTCCCGCGCCAAGCTGGAGGCGCTTGTCGAGGACCTGATCGCCAAGACCGTCGGCCCCTGCGAGCAGGCGCTGAAGGATGCGGGCCTGAAGAAGTCTGACATCGAGGAGGTGATCCTGGTCGGCGGCATGACCCGCATGCCCAAGGTCGTCGAGACGGTGAAGGAGTTCTTCGGCCGCGAGCCGCACAAGGGCGTGAACCCCGACGAGGTCGTGGCGCTGGGCGCCGCGGTCCAGGCGGGCGTGCTGCAGGGCGACGTCAAGGACGTGCTGCTGCTCGACGTGACCCCGCTGACCCTGGGCATCGAGACCCTGGGCGGCGTCTTCACCCCGCTGATCGAGCGCAACACGACGATCCCGACCAAGCGCTCCCAGACCTTCTCGACCGCGGACGACAGCCAGTCGGCCGTGACGATCCGGGTCTTCCAGGGCGAGCGCCCGATGGCCGCCGACAACAAGATGCTGGGCCAGTTCGACCTGGTCGGCATTCCGCCGGCGCCGCGCGGCGTGCCGCAGATCGAGGTCACCTTCGACATCGACGCCAACGGCATCGTCAACGTCCAGGCGCGCGACAAGGCGACCAACAAGGAGCAGTCGATCCGCATCCAGGCCAACGGCGGCCTCTCGGATTCGGACATCGACGCCATGGTCAAGGAAGCCGAGTCGAACAAGGCCGACGACGAGAAGCGCAAGGCGGTCGTCGAGGCCAAGAACCAGGCCGACGCGGTCCTCCACTCCACCGAGAAGGCGCTTAAGGAGCATGGCGATAAGGTCGGCCAGCCCGAGCGCGACGCCATCCAGGCGGCGCTGGACGACCTGAAGGGCGTGATGGACGGCGGCGACGCCGAGGTGATCTCGGCCAAGACCCAGACCCTGATCCAGGCCTCGATGAAGCTGGGCGAGGCGATGTACAACGCCCAGAACACCCAGGGCCAGGAGGAGGGCGCCGCCCAGCCCTCCGGCCAGTCTTCGGACGACGTCGTCGACGCCGAGTTCGAAGAAGTCGACGGCGACAAGAAGTCGGCGTGACAACGCGCCCCATGGCGGTCTTGAGCATCCCTTGCGACAAGACCGTCATTGGGGACGTCGCCGCCGCTTTCGCAGGTAGCAGCTCCCGCCCGGTTCGGCGTCAAGCCTTGCAGCCGGGCGGGGGTGATCCCACCTCCACTTTCAGCAACCCTTTTGAGCGCCTGAAGGTCTGATGCGGGACTATTACGACATCCTGGGCGTCACCCGCGGCTGCGACGACGCGGCCCTGAAGGCGGCGTTCCGCAAACAGGCGATGGAGCACCATCCCGACCGCAACGGCGGATGCGAGGAAGCGTCCGGCCGCTTCAAGGAGATCAACGAGGCCTATTCGGTCCTCTCCGATCCGCAGAAGCGCGCCGCCTATGACCGGTTCGGCCACGCGGGCGTGAACGGCGCAGGCGGGGGCGGCGCGAACGGCGCCCAGTTCCACGACGTGCACGACATCTTCAACGAGGTGTTCGGCGACGTCTTCGGCGACATGTTCGGCGGCGGCCGCCAACGGCAACAGCGCGCGGGTCCGGCCCGCGGCCAGGACCTGCGCTACGATCTGGAGATCACGCTCGTCCAGGCCTACGCCGGCGCCGAGGTGGAGATCACCGTGCCGGCCGCCATGAGCTGCGTCAGCTGCGAAGGCTCGGGCGCCAAGCCCGGGACCAGCCCCACCACCTGCACCACCTGCGCCGGCGCGGGCCGGGTGCGCGCCAGCCAGGGCTTCTTCTCCATCGAGCGCGCCTGCCCGCGCTGCGGCGGCTCGGGGCGGATGATCCTCGATCCCTGCGCCGACTGTCACGGCCAGGGCATGCTGCGCAAGGAGCGCGTGCTCTCGGTGCGCATCCCGGCCGGCGTCGACGACGGCGCGCGGATCCGGCTCGCCGGCGAAGGCGACGCGGGCGCCCGCGGCGGCCCGCGCGGCGACCTCTACATCTTCCTCTCGGTGCGTCCGCACGAGCTCTTCGAGCGCGACGGGCTGGACCTGCTCTGCACCGTCCCGGTGCCGATGGCGGTGGCCGCCCTGGGCGGCGAGATCGACGCCCCCTGCCTGTTGGGTGGCGAGAACTGCGACGGCGAATCCCGGCTCAAGGTCAAGGTCCCCGAAGGCGCCCAGACCGGCAAGACCGTGCGGCTGAAGGGCAAGGGCATGCCCTCGCTCCGCTCGCGCGAGCGCGGCGACCTGGTGGTCGAGCTGTTCGTCGAGACGCCCACCCGGCTGACGGCGCGGCAAAGGGAGCTGCTCGAGGCGTTCGCCACCAACTGCGGCGAGCAGCAGCACCCGAAGTCGGCCAGCTTCCTCGGCAAGGCCAAGCGCTTCTGGGAAGAGGTCACCGGCGTCCCCTAGCCCACTGCCGATTTGCGGAGCTCCGGCCTTTCGGCTAGGAGAGCGTTCCGCGCAAA
>JAQGIJ010000364.1 GCA_028291285.1 Phenylobacterium sp.
GGCTCGACGCTGACCACCTGGCCCAGGCGCGGCCGCACCTCAGGCGGAAAGGCGCCGTGGAGAAAGTCGGAGAGCGCCGGCGCGTCGAGCCGGACGACCTTGGCGGAGGCAGCGGAGGGGACGGTCATGCGCGCCGCTCTAAGGCATCACGGCCGGCCGGCAAACGCCGTCGCGCAGAGGGGCGGGTCAGGCCGCGCCGGCCGCGCCCTGCGCCGCCTCGAAGGCGCCCTGGTAGAAGTCGGCGAGCGCCCGCAGCTCGCCGCCGCCGTCTCCGGCGAAGCACGAGCCGTGCATCACCGCCAGCGTTTGCGGGTTCAGCGTCGCCAGCCGGCGGATGGTCGGCGCGAGCTGCGGCGTCAGCGAGGTGGACCGGAACATGCTCTCGGTCTGGGCCGCCGCCGCAACGATGCTCTCGCGGGTCAGCGCCGGGCCGTCGCCGACGTGGGCGAACAGGTCGCCGGCGAAGAGCGTCCGCGTGGTCTCCTCGTAGATCAGCCCGGACTCCCAGGCATGCGGCACGTGCGGCGTGTCGATCCAGCGGATGCGCTTGCCGCCGAGGTCGAGGGTCTCGCCGTCGGCCAGCACCCGCGGCGGGCGATCGGCCATGTCGTTGAGCGAGACGTCGCAGGCCGTGGCGCCGTGCAGCACCTGGGCGGCGGGCGCGGCGGCCAGCCACTGGTTCATCGCGCCGCATTCGTCAGACTCGACGTGGCCGAACGACAGCCATCGCAGCCTGGCCACCGGCACGACGCGGCTGAGCGCGGCGGAAAGGTCGTCGAACAGCCGCCGTGGCCCGGCGTGGAACAGCAGCGGCTCGTCGGCGTCGATCAGGTACTGGTTGAAGGTGAAGCCGGCCGGCGCGGCGACCTCCGGCACGAAGGTCGAGAACCGGTAGACGCCGTCGGCGATCTCGCTCGTCCGAACTTCCATGCCCGCCCTCCGGAAAGAGAAGCGCCGGCCACGGTCCGCGCGCGGGCGGCTCGCAGGACGCGTCGCCGCCCGCCGATAAGGACCCTAGAACGGCAGGTTGTAGAGCTCGACCGCGTTGCGCTCCAGCACGCGCTTGCGCACGGCCGGGTCATAGCCGCCGAGCGTCTCGATCAGGTGTTCCTGGACGCCGGGGTAGAGCGAGGTCGGGTGCGGGAAGTCCGTCTCGAACAGCACCCTGTCGACGCCGAGCGTCTCCAGCAGCAGCTTCGGCCCGACCTTCTCGAACCAGTAGGTCACCCAGAAGTTCTGGCGGAAGTATTCCCAGGGCCGGCGCTCCAGCGACTTGGCCTTCTTCGGCAGCATCTCGTCGAACTGATGCTCCAGCGCCTCGATGGCGAACGGGACCCAGCCCATGCCGCTCTCGATCAGGCCGATCTTCAGCTTCGGGTGCTTGTCCAGCAGGCCGCTGACCATGAAGTTGCCGAGCGTCGCGGCGTTGCCGATGGAGTACATCATCGAGGCCACCGACAGGGTCTGCTCGAACGAGAAGCCCTGCCAGGTCATCCCACCGGGATTGATCGCGGCGTTCAGGTGGAAGTTGAGCGGCGCGCCGCGGTCGGCGCACATCTCGAAGAACGGCGTCCAGTAGTCGTCGCCGAACGGCGGGATTCCCAGGCGCTCCGGCAGGTCGGGAAGCACGAAGCCCTTGACGTCCATGTCGAGGCAGCGCCGCGCCTCGGCTTCCAGCGCCGCCTTGTCCCACAGCGGCAGGTGGGCGAGCGTGAACAGCCGCTGTCCGGACTCCTGCTGCCGCTCGGCGGCGGCGTCGTTGTAGATCCTCAGGATGGTGACCGCGAGCTCGTGGTCGCCCAGCGAGATCAGCGAGCCGGCCTGGGTGACGCCCGAGTTCTGGTAACAGATCTGGGCGTAGATCCCCATGTCGTCCATGGCCTGGAGGCGCGGCTTCACCTGGTAGGAACCCGGATGGCCCTCGTCGAGGGTGGGGAAGGCCAGGCGGCCGAGCAGCTTGTTGTGGTCGGCCCCGATGACGTTGCCGCCCATAGAGCCGAAGTTCCGGTCGCCGACGAACCAGCGGTCGACCCCGTCGACGCGCCGGTAGTAGGGCACCTTGTCCTTGTATTTCGCCGGCGCGCGGGAGGTGAAGAGGTCGGGCGGCTCGGTGAAGTGGGTGTCGCAGTCGACGATCTTGATGCCCTGCAGCATGGGATGCAGGCCTGCGGAGGCCTTCACATAGTCGACCTCGCGGACCACTCCGCCGGCGGAATAGCCTTCGTCGAGCCAGTACTGGCGTGCGTCGTTCGCAAGCACGGTCGCGTCATCGTCCGCCATGACTTCCTCCCTTGAGATCGCCGGAGGTTACGCTCTCGCCGGGCGGCCAGCCATTCGAATCGTGGCGCTGCGGCGCGCGGCCCGGACACCGTTCGTTAACGCCGCGTCCGTCGGCCGCCTACGATTCGGTCCAGAAGAACGAGGCTGCGGTTCCGCGGCCCCGGGGAGGGCGGCGATGCTCGAAGGCGCGCGCGTGCTGATGACCGGCATGACCGGCCAGGTTGGCGCCTCCATCGGCGCGCTCCTTGCCCCGCACAACGAGATCCACGGGCTTGCGCGCTATTCCAACGCCGGCTCGGAGGCGCAGGTGCGGGCCATGGGGATCACTCCGATCGTCGGCGACTACACCACCGGCGATTTCTCCGGCGTGCCCAACGATTTCGACTATGTCCTGCACGTCGCCGCGGACGTCTATCCGGCGGACATCGACACCGGCGTGCGCCAGAACGCCGAGGGCGCGGGCCTGCTGTTGAATCACCTGAGCCGGGCCAAGGCCTGGATCTACGTCTCCACCACCGGCGTCTACTGGGACCATCCTGACCCCTGGTATCGCTACAAGGAGACCGATCGGCTGGGCGGAAGCACGCGGATCACCGACCGCTTCGCCTATGGCACGAGCAAGTTCGCCGGCGAGGCCGTCGCGCGCACCCTGTCGCGCATCCACAACGTGCCGCTGACCATTCCGCGCCTGAACTGGTCCTATGGCCGCGGCGGCAACGGCGGGCTTCCGGTCAGCCTGATGACGCGGCTCGCGGCCGGCGAGCCGATCGCCATCCATCCCGACTGGGAGATGGTCGGCAGCCCGATCCACGAGGACGACCTGGCCGAACAGATCGAGGGCCTGTTCGCCGGCGCGGCCGTCGGCGGCACGATCGTCAACTGGGCCGGCGACGAGGCGGTGTCGGTGGAGCAGATCGTCCCCTGGCTCGCCCGGGAGATGGGCTGCGGCTACAGCTTCGTCTATTCGCGCCGGGCCACCGCCTACCCCCGCGCCACCGACAACACCCGGCGTGTGTCCCTGCTCGGCGACTGCAGGGTGACGTGGCAGGAGGGCTTCCGGCGGATGCTCGCCGCACGTCCCGAGCTGCGCGCGAAGGTGAGCGCCTGACCGCGCCGCCAGCCCCGCCCGCGTCGCGCACGCCCTCAATGGAGGGACGGATACGGGCCGTACGTCTTCACCCATTCGCAGAGGATGCGCGCCGCCTCCAGGCGCACGGGTGCGATGTGCGGAATCGGAGCGCCAGCCGGGAGCAAGAGCTCCGGCTGCTCATGAAGCCGGATCAGGTTCACCGCGTCCGTAGCGTCCATGTTGAACGCCAGGGCGAGAGCTTCGTAGGAATGATGGACCAGCACAGCGGCCTCCTCCGTTACAGATTTCGATGAGGTAGACCGCGGGGCGGCCCCCTTTATTCCGGTACGGGGGCCGCGCGGCAGAGGACGCGAAGGGTTAATCCGTGGTTGCCGCGGCGTCCCAGATCAGCGCCTCGAGCGCCAGGTAGCTCACCGTCTTTCGCCCGCCGTCCAGCGCGCCCGCGCCCACCTCCGTGAAGCCCAGAGTCGCGTGGAAGGCGTCCGAGGCCGGGTTCGGAGGATCGGAATTCACCTCGCAGACCACCCGGTCGTGGCCGGCTCGAAGGGCCTGGTCGAAGAGGTCGAGGTACAGGCGCCGCGCATGGCCGCGTCCTCGGGCGTGCGCGGCGACCACGATGCGATCCACATATACGAAGCGCCGACAGCGAGCGCGGAACCAGAGGAAGTTCGGGCTGTCGTAGTCGGCGTCCTGGTCGAAGGCCAGCAGGAGGGCCTCGGCTTCCCCGATCCGCTTCGCCAGGAACGCTTGCGCCACCAGATGCACAAGCCGGTCCGGCTCCAGCCAGGAAAGCTCCACGGCGTGGGCGTTGTTCAGCGCGAGCAGGGCGTCGCGCAGCGCCGCTGATCCGGTCAGATCGCTCGCCGCGACGGGCGTCAACTCACCCCTCATTCCGCCGCCTTTCCGCGCTCGCCGCCTGGGGCGAACGCGCCCTCACGCTGGCTATATAGGCGCCGCGCGGGCCCGGCTCACCGCGAGCTTGCTAGGACCCTGCGGCAGGAGGTAAGGCGATGTCCGCCGGGCGGGCGTCTGGCGACTTGGCGGCACGATTTGGAATCCACACAGCTGGTCGACTCAGACGGGCCCGACTTCGATCGGCCGCGATCATGACGCCCTTGGATCGAACGGTCCCGGCCGCGCCCTATGCCGGGACTGCGTTCCCGCAGCTTCAGCTCCGCCGCCTGCCGGCCCGGCTGCGCGCCGTGGATCCGCAGGTGGCGGCTGCGCTCTCGGTGATCGCCGTCTTCACCCTCCTGCGGCTGGTCGCCGCCGCCGGGGTCGGCCTGGGGGTGGACGAGGCCTACGCCCTGGGTATCAGCCGGCGCCTGGCGCTCTCCTATTACGACCATCCGCCGCTGCACCAGTGGATCGTCCATCTGTTCGGCGGCGTGCTGGGCTATGGGCGCGCGGCGCGCCTGCCGTTCATCCTGCTGTTCGCCGGATCGTCCTGGCTGCTGTTCGACTTCGCGCGACACCTCTACGGCGCGCGCGCGGGGCTCTGGTCGGTGCTCGTGCTCAATCTCTCCGGCTTCTTCAGCGTGGTCGCGGGCGGCTGGGTGCTTCCGGATGGTCCGCTGATCTTCTGCCTGCTGGCTGCAGCCAGCCGCCTGGCGAGGATCATCTTTCCCGCGCCGGTCGAAACCGGACGAGACGGGTCCACGGCGGCCTGGGCGCTCGCCGGGATCTGGATCGGCCTGGCCGGGCTTTCCAAGTACCAGGCCGTGCTCTCCGCCGCAGGCCTGGTGGTGTTCCTGGCCGCGTCCCGGCCGGGTCGCGCGCATCTGAAGCGCCCCGGCCCCTATGTGGCGGCCCTGATCGCCGCTGCGATCGTCTCGCCGGTCTTCCTGTGGAACGCGCAGCACCACTGGGTGTCGTTCCTGTTCCAGGGCGGCCGGGGGCTTCCCGGACATGGGCTGCGGCCGGGCGGCGCCGTCGTCGCCTTCCTGGGACAGGCCGCGGTGATGCTCCCCTGGGTGATGGCGCTTCTCGTCGCCGCGCTCTGGCGACCGGGCCCGGCCGGGTGGGGCAGCCGCCGGCGATGGTTCTGCCTGGCCCTGGGCGGTCCGGCGATCCTGCTGTTCATCCTGACGCCCATCTGGGGCCAGCCCACCCTGCCGCACTGGGCCATGCCGGGGTGGCTCTTCACCCTGCCGCTGGCCGGCGACCTCCTGGCGCGCGAAGCCGCCGTGAAGCGCTGGCCCAGGACCTGGGCTGCGCTGTCGCTCTGCGCCTTCCTGGCGCTCTGGTCCTTCGTGGTCGTGGAGGCGGCGACGGGCTGGCTCGGGCGCGCCTGGCCGTCCGTCTTCGTGAACGGCGATCCGACCGTCGAGACGGTGGAATGGTCGGGCGCCCGGGCGCTGGAGCGCTCGGCGGTCATGGCCGACCCCAGCCTCTTCCTGGTCGCGGCGAAGTGGAACGAGGCGGGGCGGCTGGTCGAGGGCTTCGGCGTGCGGCGCCCGATCGTCGTCGCCTCGTCGGACCCGCGGGGCTTCGCCTATGACGGGCCGGCAGGCGCGCTGGTCGGTCGCGACGCCCTGGTGGTGGTCCGGCCGATCGACGCCGAGGTCACCGTCGACCGGCTGCGCCACTGCTTCGCCAGCCTGCAGCCGGTGGGGGCGGTGCAGTTCGGGCGGTTCGGGTCCCCGGAGGTGCGCCTCGAGACCTTCCTCGGCCGGCGCCTGTCCGCGCGCTGCGGGAGGCTCGGGACGCTGTCGCGGTGAGGGTCGCCCAGCCGGCCCGCGGCCGTAAGGCGGCCAGTGACCACACTCCCAATCGTCGAGGCGCCGAGGTCAGGTTCCAGCGATCCAGTCGCGCGTCGCGCTCAGCAGCTCGTCCGAAAGCTGCCGGTCATCGCTCACTCTGGAGAGGACGAGGGCGCCCACCATCGCCGCCCAGCTTCCGATCGCGGCCCGGCGCCGCGCAGCCGGATCGGCTCCGGGCGCCGCGCGGCTCAGTCGCTCGATCTGGCGTCGCAGCCCGGCGGTCAGGGCCGCCCGAGCCTCGGGGGTCTGGCGAAGACTCTCCGCAGCCAATCCCGCCGTGGGGCAACCGCCGGCGAGATCGTCTCGATGTTTCGGCGCCAGGTACTCGGCGGCGTACGCAGCAAGCTCGTCCGAGGGCCCAGGCGCGTCGCTGAGGGCGTCCTGCAGGGCATTGGCGATGAGGTCCTCCTTCGACTTGAAGTAGCCGTAGAAGCCGCCGTGGGTGAGACCTGCGGCTTTCATGATCTCCGCCACGGTGACGCCGTCAAAGCCGCGTTCACGGAACAGCCGGCTCGCGGCCTTTAAGATTTTCTGCCGGTTCTCCGACACCTTCTGACGGCTGACCTTCATCCTGCGCTCCATCGGCCCTTGCAGGTATATATGATGACCATCATGTAGGCGGAAGCATGATGACCGTCATGAATAGGAGCGAAGCCAATGAACGCCAAACCCGCAGTCCTGATCACCGGCGCCTCGAGCGGCATAGGCGCGGTCTACGCCGATCGCTTCGCCCGCCGCGGGCATGATCTCGTCCTGGTGGCGCGCGACGGCGCGCGGATGCAGCAGCTCGCCGACCGGCTGCGCCGCGAAAGCGGCGTCATGGTGGACATCCTGCGCGCCGACCTCATCGACGAGGCGGATCTGAAGGCCGTCGAGGCGCGGCTGCGCGAAGATCATCGCATCGGCGTTCTGGTGAACAACGCCGGCGCAAGCCTGCACGGCGGCTTTCTCGACCAGGGCCCTGATGACCTGTCCAAGCTGATCGCCTTGAACGTCACCGCGGTGACCCGCCTGGCGGCTGCGGTGGCGCCGCGCTTCGCTCAGTCGGGCGACGGCGCGATCATCAACCTCGGCTCGGTGGTGGGGCTTGCTCCGGAATTCGGCCTCAGCGCCTACGGCGCGACCAAGGCCTTTGTGCTCACTCTGACGCAGGGACTCGACTTCGAGCTGGCCCAGAAGGGCGTCTATCTCCAGGCGGTCCTGCCGTCCGCCACCCGCACAGAGATCTGGGAAAGGTCGGGGCGTGACGTCGACGCCCTCCCGGCGGTCATGGAGACCGAAGACCTCGTCGACGCCGCGATGATCGGCTTCGATCGCCGCGAGACCGTGAGCATCCCGCCGCTTCCCGACGAGCACCAGTGGAGCGAATTCGAAGCCGC
>JAQGIJ010000150.1 GCA_028291285.1 Phenylobacterium sp.
GCCGGCACGCCCATGGCAAGCTTCGCGCCGACGATCGATCCCGCCGAGGTGCCGAGCACGAAGTCGGCCCGCCCGAGGTCGACGCCGGCTTGCGCGAACCCCGCGATCAGCCCGCTCTCCCAGGCCACGCCCACCGGCCCGCCGCCGCCCAACACCAGCGCCCGCGTCGTCATGAGCCCCGACTCTCCTCAAACGAAGGCGGCGGAGCATCGGCTGCGCCGGGCGGCCTGTCCATGCACGCCTGCACCAGATCGTGGGCTTCGCGCCCGTTCGCGCAACCGCGACGGGATGACGATGGACCGCACCCTTCCCGGGCGAGACGCGCCTTGCCACCGGCCAGCGCTCGCCTATGCTCAGCCCACGGCTTCGACGATTGGAGGGGGCTCCCAGTCGCATGTCCTCGATCCTTTGCGCCCGCGTGCAGAACGCGGCCTTCCTGGCGCTGGCGCTGGCGGTCCTCGCCTTCGCCATGTACCCGGGCCGCTTCGACGGCGACGCGATCAGCGCCTACCGGCAGGGCCTGAACTTCTACTTCACGGACGCCACCTCGGTCTGGGGATCGGTGCTGCTGGGGGTGCTGGCGGACATCGCCAGAGGCCCTGCGCCGATGTTCCTGCTGCAACTCCTGCTCTGGACCGGCGGCCTCCTGGCCTTCACCGACGCGTTGATCGCCGCGGGGCACCGCGCGACGGGACAGGCGATCTCGCTGCTCGCGGTCACGCCCCTGCTGTCGTTCGACTTCTTCGACGTCCAGAAGGACGCGCTGCTCAGCGCCCTTCTGGTGATCCTTCTGGCCATCGGAACGCGGCGCCTGCTGCACCGCACCAGCTTCACCCTGATCGGGGCGGCCGCCACCGTCTTCCTGTTCCTGCTGGCGCTCGACACGCGGCACAACGCCCTCTTCGCCCTGTTCCCGATCTGGTTCCTGATCTGGCCGGCCGCTCGCCTGCAGCCGCGGCGCCTGGTGGCGTCCGCCGCCGCCGGACTCGCCGTCTTCGCCGCCGCGCACCTGACCCTGGGGCTGGTGAACCACGGTCCGCTGAAGTCCGACCGCGCGCATTTCGCCTATGCGCTGGTGGTCTACGACCTCGCCGGCATCTCCGTCCGCACCTACCGGGACGCCTCGGAGGGCCGGCTGGCGGGCTTCCTGGACGACGCCCAGAAGTGCTACTCGCCGCATGAGTGGGACGCGTTCCAGGGCGGGGCGTGCCGGCCGGCGGGGCTGGCGGCGCAGGGGCTGATGCAGGACCCGCGGACGCGGAGCGACCTGCTTCTGGTCTGGGCCAAGGCGGTCGCCACGCACCCCCTCGCCTACGCCGCGCACCGCGCGCGCCACTTCGGCTGCCACCTCGGCGTCGGCTGCCGCCGCGAGGTCCAGAAGATGACGTCCGGGTGGTGGCCCAGGGCCTGGGACGATCCCCAGATGCGGGTCTCCGCCGGAGCGCGGGCGATCGGCGCCGTCGCCGTCGCCCTATGGGAAAGCCCGCTCGGGTCGGGCGCCTTATGGCTGCTGGTGCTGGCGGCGGAAGCGGGCCTCTCGGCCTGGCTGCTCCGCCGGGGGTTCAAGCCGCTCCCGTACCTGGCGCTGGTGTTGGCGGCGGCGGGCTTCGCCTACTTCATGTCTTACGGTCTGGTCGGCATCGCCGACCAGATGCGCTACCTGCATCCGATCATCTTCCTGGCCGTTCTCGCCGGTCCGCTGTCGGTGAGCGCGCTCGCCGCGCATTGGCGCGACCGCCGCCGGCGCGGCCCCCCGGCGGCCACCCGATCAGAATGGCGCTGGCCAGACCGGGCGCGCGCCAAAGCTCCGTCCGTGCGCGCGCCCGCAGGAGAGGCGGCGACTAGTTCAGCCCCCTGAGCTTGCGCGCCAGCGGCAGGCTCATCCGGCGCTCGGGCCCCGCCAGGCGCGAGACGCCGATGGCGATCAGGGCGGTGGCGAGGCCGAGCGCGAAGGCGCCGGCGACCGCCAGGGAGAGGCCCGCGGGTCCGAAACTCAGCGCCCTGGGCTCCATCCAGTGGACCAGTTCGCCGTTGGGCTGCTCGGGCAGGACCTCGTCGATGTCGTCGTAGCTGTGCTCGCTCATCGTGAAACCTTCGCCGCTCAAGACCTTGACCGCTAACCCGCACCCCCGGCGGGGGTTCCGCCCGCGCGGCGGCGAGGGTAGAAGCAGCCAGATCCTCCTCCCTCATTACCTGCCGCGGACCCCATGGCCGGACATTCGAAGTTCAAGAACATCATGCACCGCAAGGGTCGCCAAGATGCGGCCCGCTCGAAACTGTTCTCCAAGCTCTCGCGCGAGATCACTGTGGCGGCCAAGTCCGGGATGCCGGATCCGGCGATGAACCCCCGCCTCAGGCTGGCGATGACCAACGCCCGGGCGGAGTCGATGTCCAAGGACGTGATCGACCGGGCCATCAAGAAGGCCCTGGGCGGCGAGGCCGACACCTATGAGGAGATCCGCTACGAGGGGTTCGGCCCGGGCGGCGTGGGCGTGATCGTCGAGGTGCTGACCGACAACCGCAACCGTGCGGCCTCCAACGTGCGCTCCATCTTCGGCAAGAACGGCGGCAACCTCGGCGAGACGGGCTCGGTCGCCTTCATGTTCGACCGCGTGGGCCAGATCGTCTATCCGCCCGCCGCGGGCGGCGAGGACAAGGTGATGGAGGCCGCCATCGACGCCGGCGCCGAGGACGTGCAGTCCGACGAGGAAGGCCACATCATTTTCACCGCCTTCGAGCAGCTTTTCGAGGTCGCCCAGGCACTGGAAGGCCCGCTCGGCGAGGCCAAGTCCACCGCCGTGATCTGGCGGCCGAGGTCGCTGACGCCGATCACCGGCGAGGCGGCCGCCACGCTGATGAAGCTGATGGACGCCCTGGAGGACGACGACGACGTGCAGAACGTCTACTCAAACGAAGACATCGCCGAAGCCGAGCTCGAGAAGCTGGCCTCTTAGAGAGGACATACGGCGCCGCATGCCCCGTCGCCCGGAGGACCCGCGGGTCACCGATCTTCGCCGCTACCGCAAGGCGCGCGAGCTGCAGCGCCGGCGCCCGCCGCCGCGTCCGCCGTCGGAGCGGTTCCTCGGCGGCCGCCCGCGCGCCGGGCTGATCCTGCTGGTGGTGATCCTGGCGCTGGCCGCGGTCTGGATCCTGCCGAACCTGCGCTGACCATGCCGGCGCGCGCCGAGAGAATCGTCGATCGCCTGGTGCTGGGGCGTACGGCCCCGGCCTACCCCGCGACCACGCCCCTTGCCCGCAGCGCCGTGATCTCCGCCTCCGAGTAGCCGAGCTCGGCCAGGATCTCGCCGGTGTGCTCGCCCAGAAGCGGCGCGTGGCGCTCGAAGGTGAGGTCGGCGTCGCTGAAGCGCCAGAAGGCGCCGGGCTGCTCGACCACGCCGTCCTCGGGGTGCTGGATCCGGGCGATGACGAGGCTCTCGTGGTGCGCCGGGTCGTCGAACAGCTTTTTCATGCCGTCGCCCTCGACCACCGCTTCAGCGGGCACGTCGGCGGCGGCCAGCCGCGCCAGCAGCTCGGCCTGGGGGCGGCCGGCGGCGGCGCGCTCCAGGTCCTCGAGACCCGAGGCGCCGAAGGCCGCGCAGAGCGCCCCGGCCTGCGCCGGCCTGCCCGAGACCGCGACCCAGCCGTCCCGGCCGCGGTAGATGCGCCGCAGCGGTCCCATGCCGGTCTGGCCCGCGTCCAGCCGCGGATAGGGGGCGAGCGACCCGTCGGGCCGGATCAGGGTCTCGCTCTGGGTGAGGCAGGCGACGCCCAGCAGCGAGGTCTCCGCCGTCGCGCCGCCGCCGCGGGTGCGGAGCTGGTAGAGGGCGGCCAGCGTCCCCGCCAGCGAGTTCAGCGCGCAGAGCACGTCCATGCAGCCGGCGCGGCTGAACACCGGCGCATTGCGCTGGCCGGCGTTCTCCACCTCCCAGCCGCCCAGCGCCTCGAAGACGGAGTCGTAGCCGGGCCAGTTGGCGCGTGCGCCGTGCAGGCCGTAGGCGCTGACGTAGCCGAACACCAGGTCGGGGTTGTGCTTGCGCAGGCCCGCCTCGTCGACGCCCATCTTGGCGGCCGCCCGGACGCGCATGTTGTGATGGGCGACGTCGGCCCACTTGGCGAGGCGGCCCAGGATCTCCTGGCCCTCGGGCGCATAGAGGTCGACCGCCAGCGAGCGCTTGCTGCGCGCGGCGGCCTGGAAATAGCGGCGCATGAAGCGCATCCGGTCGCCGGTGATCGGCTCCACCTTGATCACGTCGGCGCCCATGTCGCCCAGCAGGGACGGCGCCATCGGCCCGGCCAGGAAGGCCCCTAGGTCGAGCACCTTCAATCCCTCCAGCGGCCGGCGCCTGGCGCCCGGCGCCGGTGGGGTCGCCGGCTCCTGCGCCGGACCGGACCAGCCCGCCTCGCCGCCCTCGCCCAGGCGGGGCGCCGGCCCGCGCGCCTTCACCGCCTCGCCCACCCGCAGCGGCGTCGCCGCCTGGCGCACCCGGCCCCATGCGGGATCCTCCAGGTCGACGACGTAGCCGTTGGCCTCCGCCTCGGGATGGCGCAGCACCTCGCCCAGCGGCAGGCACGGCTCGACCGGCACGTCCTGGGCGCGGAGCGCGTCGAGCCAGGCGGCCACGGGACGCATGCGGAAGGCGGCGCGGCGCTGCGCCATGTCGTCCACGTCGACCGGGCGCTCGGCCATGATCTCCCACATCAGCGGCAGGGCCGCGAAATCGAGCTTGCCGGTGGGGTCCATGATCTGCAGCCAGCCGTCGCGGCATTCGTACATCGAGAGGTGCAGCACCCCCTCCGGCTTGGGCGTGGGCGCGGAGAGCATGCCCTTCTCCGCGCGGCTCCAGACCAGGGACATGGAGGCCAGCATGCCCTGCATCAGGCTGGTGTGGACGCCGCCGCCGCGGCCGGTCTCCAGCCGCATGATGAGGCGGGCCAGCACGCCCGCGGCGACCAGCTGCGAGGCGCCCCAGCCGCCGATGGGATAGCGCCAGACGACCGGGCCGTCGCGGTGCCCGTCCTGTTCGTCGAGCACGGCGCAGCGGGCCTGCATCAGCAGCTCGTCGTTCGGCCGCTCGGCGTCGCGGTGGCCGGCGGGGTAGCCGAGGACCGAGCAGGCGATCAGCCGGGGGAAGTCGGCGGCCAGGCTGTCGTCGTCGATCCTCAGCGCCCTGGCCCGCGACGGCGGGGCGTCGTGGATCAGGACGTCCGCCTCGGCGAGCAGCTCGCGCAGATGCGCCACGCCCTCAGCATCGTCGAGGTCGAGCTCGAGGCTGCGCTTGCTGCGGTTCCAGGTGGCGAAGGCGGCGTCGGCTCGGCCGGGATCCCCGCCCGGGGGCTCCAGCTTCAGGACGTCCGCGCCCATCTCGGCCAGCATCAGGCCCGCCACCGGACCGGCGAGCCCCTGGGCGAGCTCCAACACCCTGACGCCTTGCAACATCCTCTGCGGATCTCCGTCTCAGCCGCCCGGGCGCGGGGCGCCGGGCGGCGCGGAACATCCAATCTCGGAATTGATAAGGCAAGGGTCACCGCCCCGCAGACCGCGGCGCGTCGCAACTTTATTGAAGAACAATGGTATCTGTAATCCAGGCCGGCTCAGGCGGCGAGCTGGCAGCGCCAGGGCTCGTGCCGGCCCCGGGCGGCGTCGAACTGCGCCTCGGCGAACTCCCAGTGGGGGACGGCGTCGAACCAGCGCTGCAGGAAGGTGTGCCGATCCTGCTTGTAGTCCAGGTAGTAGGCGTGCTCCCACAGGTCGCAGACCAGCAGCGGGGTGCGCGGGTCGTTGGCCAGCGTGCCGCCGTCATGGGTCGAGACCACGACGAGCTTGCCGCCGTCGACCGCGAGCCAGACCCAGCCCGAGGCGAAGTGGTCGGCGCCTTCCTGCACGAACTTTTCCTTCAGGCCAGAGAGGCCGCCGAAGGCCTGGTCGATCGCGCCCATGAGCTCGCCCTGCGGATCGCGCCGCGCGGGTGTCATGCAGTCCCAGAAGAAGGCGTGGTTCCAGGCCTGGGCGGCGTTGTTGAACAGCTTCTTCAGGCCCCGCCGCTCGGCCTCGGCGACGATCTCCTCGAGGGTGCGCACTTTCAGCCCGTTCTCGGCGACCAGCTCGTTGGCGGTCTCGACGTACTTGGCGTGGTGCTTGTCGTGGTGCGTGTGCATGGTGTCCGCCGACATCGTCGGCGACAGGGCGTCATAGGGGTACGGCAGCTCGGGGAGGGTGATCATCAAGGGAACTCCTGGAAATGGCCGCGCTCGCACAGGCGGCGGTCGCTCGCGCGACGGCCAACCAATCGTCCAGCGGCGGCATCGTTCCAACACTTTTTATATCGCGCCATGATGCTTTTGCGACCTGTCCGGCGGCGGATAATGATGGTTCATAAAAAATCCATTTGTGTCGCTTGCCCCGGCGCGGCATCGTCTGGCCCGGAGCCGCGGCCGCTTCAGGGCTGGCGCGAAGACTTCCACAACAGAAGCGGGGAGGCGCATGGCCTGGGAATATCAGGATAGGACGGCGATCGTCGGCGTCGGCGCGACCGACTACTACGTCCGCGGCCAGTCGTGGCCGCGCACGCTCAACGACCTGATCGGCGAGGCCATCCTCAACGCTTGCGACGACGCCGGCATCAGCGTCGAGCAGATCGACGGCTTCGCCTACTATTCCGGGGCGAGCGCCGGCTACACCGAGAAGATGGACACCGCCAGCATCATGGAGACGCTGGGGATCCCCGAGGTCACCTTCTCCGCGGCGCTGACCAGCGGCGGCGGCGGCTCGGCGGGCTCCATCGGCCTGGCGGCCGCGGCGCTGATCGCCGGCGACGCCACCTACTGCGTGACCGTCATGTCGCTGCAGCAGGCCAAGCAGCGGCTGGGCACCGTCTATGGCGCGATGACGCCCAATCCGGAGAGCTCCTTCCTGCAGCCCTCGGGCCTGGTGGGTCCCGGCCACCTGATGTCGGTGCTGGCGCGCCGGCACATGCACCTCTACGGCACGCGGCGCGAGGCCTTCGCCGAGATCGTCATCTCCCAGCGGGAGAATGCGCGCAACCGGCCCAAGGCGATCCGTCGCAACCCGCTCACCCTCGATGAGTACTTCAAGTCGCCGATGCTGGCCGACCCGCTCTGCCGGCTCGACTTCTGCCTGGAGACGGACGGGGCGGTCGCGGTGATCACCACCACTGCCGATCGGGCGAAGGACTGCAAGCAGACGCCGGTCTATGTCCACGCCGCGGCCCACGGCGGCCGGCGCGAGTGGGGCCGCGCCTTCGCCTGGATGGGCATGCCCGACGAATACTTCGCCTCCTCCGGCCACAAGCCGGTGGCCGACAGGCTCTACGCCAAGGCCGGCGTGGCCCCCAAGGACATCGACGTGGCCCTGATCTACGACCACTTCTCCAGCATGGTGCTGATGCAGCTGGAGGACTACGGCTTCTGCGAGAAGGGCGAGGGCGGCGCTTTCGTCGAGAGCGGGGCGATCCGCTACCAGGGCGGCTCCATCCCGGTGAACACCCACGGGGGCCAGCTCTCCGAAGCCTACATCATCGGCATGACCCACATCCTGGAGGGCGTGGAGCAGCTGCGCGGCGTCGCCATCAACCAGGTGAAGGGCGCCGAGCTGGCCCTCGTCACCGGCGGCCCGGCCCACCTGCCCGTCTCCGGCCTGATCCTGAGGAAAGCCTAGAATGAGCGCGATCGCCGTCGCCGTGCCGGGCGACCACATCACCATCACCACCGACCCCGACACCGAGCCCTTCTGGGAGGCGGCCAAGGCGGGCCGGCTCACCGCCTGCCAGTGCGGCGACTGCGGGACCTTCCGCATGCCGCCCACGCCCTTCTGCCCCAAGTGCCGCTCGAAGGCGAAGACCTGGCCGGAGCTGTCGGGCGCCGGCGTGGTCTATTCCTACGCGGTCTGCCATCGCTCGCCCTATCCGGACGTGGCGGACTTCACCTATGTGCCGGTGGTGGTCGACCTCGACGGCGCACCGGGCGCCAGGCTGGTCAGCAACCTGGTCGATGTGGATCCGGAGACGGTCGAGATCGGCATGAAGGTGAAGGTCGCCTTCAACCCGATCCGCGACGGCTGGATGCTGCCGATCTTCACGCCGGCCTGAGCGGAGCGCGGCTTGACTCGGCCCGGCCGTCGGCGCCGACTCCGGCGCTGACGCGAACGCCAGAGGCCGCCAGATGAGCAAGTTCGAGAGCATTCTGGGCACGGTGGGCAATACGCCCGTGGTGCGGATCAACCGGCTCGCGCCCAAGGGCGTGAACCTGTTCGTCAAGATCGAGGCCTTCAACCCGCTCGGCTCGGTGAAGGACCGGCTGGCGCTGGGGGTGATCGAGGAGGCCGAGCGCTCGGGCAAGCTGAGGCCCGGCCAGACGGTGATCGAGGCCACCAGCGGCAACACCGGCATCGGCCTGGCCATGGTCTGCGCCGCCAAGGGCTATCCGCTGGTCGTCACCATGGCCGAGAGCTTCAGCGTCGAGCGGCGCAAGCTGATGCGCTTCCTGGGCGCCAAGGTGATCCTGACGCCCGCGGCCATGCGCGCCGTGGGCATGGTCAAGATGGCCGAGGACCTGGCCGAGCGGCACGGCTGGTTCCTGACCCGCCAGTTCGAGAATGAAGCCAATCCGGACATGCACAGCGCGACCACCGCCCAGGAGATCCTGCGCGACTTCGAGGGCGAGGCGCTGGACTACTGGGTGACCGGCTACGGCACCGGCGGGACCCTGAAGGGCGTCGGCCGGGTGCTGCGCGAGAAGCGCCCGGAGACGAAGATCGTCGTCTGCGAGCCGGCCGACGCGGCGCTGCTCTCCAGCGGCCAGCCGCAGGCGCGCAATCCCGACGGCACGCCGGCCCAGGGCCACCCGGCCTGGAAGCCGCACCCGATGCAGGGCTGGACGCCGGACTTCATCCCCAAGCTCACCGGCGATGCGGTCGAGGCCCACCTCTACGACGAGATCCTGACCATCCCCGGGCCCGAAGCCCTGCGCCTGAGCCAGGAGCTGGCCCGGCAGGAGGGCATCTTCGTCGGCATCTCGTCGGGGGCGACCTTCGCCGGCGCGCTGAAGGTGGCGGAGACGGCCGCGCCCGGCGCCACCATCCTGTGCATGCTGCCCGACACCGGTGAGCGCTACCTCTCCACGCCGCTGTTCGCCGACGTGCCGGCCGAGATGACGGACGAGGAGATCGCCATCGGCAAGACCAGCCCGCTCTTCCCCGCGCCGCAACCGCAGCCGGCGTAGGGGCGCGGCGGACCTAAAGCTTCGCCAGGCGCCCTCCGTCGACGTTCAGCGCCGCGCCGGTGATGAAGGCCGCCTCGTCGGAGGCGAGGAAGGCCGCGGCGGCGGCGATGTGCTCCGGCTTGCCGACGTCGGCGCGGTCGAGCACCTCGATCCCGGACTTCAGGTTGGGATTGCTCCAGAGCATCGGCGTGTCGATGGCGCCCGGCAGGATGGCGTTGGCGCGCACGCCCCTGGGCTTGCCCTCGATCGAGGTGGAGCGGGTCAGCGAGAGCAGCGCGGCCTTGGCGGCGGCGTAGGGCGCCACGTTGGCCGTGGTCTCCACCGCGTGCACGCTGGCGATGTTGACGATCGCCCCGCCCTTGCCGCGCCCGATCAGCGCCTTGGTGAAGTAGAAGGCGCCCAGCAGGTCGACCCCCAGCACCCTGATCCAGGTCGCCTCGTCCAGCTCGACCAGGGGGGTGAAGGTCATCAGGCCGGCGTTGTTCACCACCACGTCGAAGCCGCCGAAGGTCTGCTCGGCGAAGGCGCAGGCGGCGTCCACTTCCGAAGGGCTCGAGACGTCGCAGCGCACGCCCGCCGCCGCGCCGACGAGGCCCTCGGCGGCGGCCTGCGCCTTGCCCGGATCGAGGTCGGCCAGCACCACCTTGGCGCCTTCGGCGGCGAAGCGCGCGGCGACCGCCAGCCCGATGCCGCTCGCCGCCCCCGTGACGATCGCCACCCTGTCCTTCAGAAGCATCCGCCTGTCCTCACTCGTTCCGGGATCTCCGCTCCCTAATGCACGAGGCGGCGCAGGTATTCCGGCCTATTCCGCAGGGCTCGGATGCGTGGGGATGGGCGCGGATGGATCGCTGGGCGGCTGGACCCTCGGCGGCGCGGCCGCGGCCGGTGGCGGCGTCACCGCCGGCGCCGGGACCGGCAGGGGCGCCGGGGTGACC
>JAQGIJ010000439.1 GCA_028291285.1 Phenylobacterium sp.
CTGATCGCCAAGCCGGCAGCGACGTTCGCCGACCGAGTCTAGGCGGCCGCCTCCAGCTTCTCCGGCTCCACGGCGTAGACGCGGCTGCAGTACTCACAGGTGACGTGGATCTTGCCGTCCGGCTCCACCATGTCCGCCCGCTCGTCGGCCCCGAAGGCGCGCAGCACGGTCTCGATCCGCTCCTGGCTGCAGCGGCAGAAGGCGCGCAGCGGCTGCGAGCCGAACACCCGGACCCCGTCCTCGTGGAAGAGCCGCCAGAGCAGGTGGTTCGACGAGAGCGTCGGCTCGACCAGCTCGTCCTCGCCGATCGTCTCGAAGAGCGCCTGGGTGCGCCGCCAGGCGTCGTCGGTCGAGCCGCGCGCCTGGTCCTCGGCGATGTTCTGGATCAGCACCCCGCCGGCCCGCCAGGCGAGGCCGTTCCCCTCGTCGGTCTGGCCCACGGCGAGCAGCACCCGTGTCGGCGTCTGCTCGGACTGGGCGAAGTACTGCTCGGCGCAGAGCGCCAGGGTCTCGCCCTCGATCGGGGTGACGCCCTGGTAGCGGTCCATGTCCTGGCCCTGGTCGACGGTCATGATGAAGACCCCGTCGCCCAGCAGGGTGCGCGCGCCCGGCCGCTGGAACCCTTCGGAGACCCTGGCCACCTCGTCGTCCTCGTAGCGGCAGTAGCCGCGCAGGCCCCCGGAGGTGTCGTAATCGGCCACCACATAGCGCACCGGCCCGGAGCCCTGCGCCTGGACGATCATCCGGCCGTCGAACTTCAGGTTTGAGCCCACCAGGGCGGCGAGCGCGCAGGCCTCGCCCAGCAGGTTCGCCACCGCCTCGGGATAGGCATGCGCGCGCAGGATCTGGTCGACGGCGGGGCCGAGCCGCACGAGGCGACCGCGCACGGGCTCGCCCTCGATCTGGAAGGCGGCCACCAGGTCGTCGGGAACGGAAGGATCAGGCATCGGCGGCATATAGGATGATGGTCGGGCTTTTCGAGCTTAGCACTGAGTCTGGATAGCAGCGGCTGTCATCCCGGTTTTCGCGCCAGCGGAAGACCGGGACCTATGAACACAGGGTCCCGAGATTATCCGGAAAGCCCGACGCGCATGGGTCCCGGACACGCCGCTTGCGCGGCGTTCCGGGATGACAATTCAAAATGTCAGATCTTCCCGAAGCACCAGGCGAGGATCGACTTCTGGGCGTGGATGCGGTTCTCCGCCTCGTCCCAGATCAGGCTGGCCGGCCCGTCGATGACCTCGTCGGTGACCTCCTCGCCGCGGTGCGCGGGCAGGCAGTGCAGGAAGGCGGCGCCGGGCGCCGCCAGCTCCATCAGCTGGCTGTCCACCTGATAGGGCTCCAGCGCGTCCAGCCGCTCGTCGTGGTCGGTGTCGCCCATCGAGACCCAGGTGTCGGTGATGACCACGTCGGCGCCGCGCACCGCCTCGCGCGGGTCCTCGGTGGTGTGCACGCGGCCCTGCTGCTCCGCCGCGCGGGCGAGGTCGACGAGGTCCGGGTGGTAGATCGCCGGGCAGGCGATGTTCAGCTTGAAGCCCAGCTTGGGCGCGGCGTGGATGAAGCTGGCGCAGACGTTGTTGCCGTCGCCGACCCAGGCCAGCGTCTTGCCCTCCACCCGGCCGCGGTGCTCCTCGATGGTCATCAGGTCGGCGAGGATCTGGCAGGGGTGGCCCTTGTCCGAGAGGCCGTTGATCACCGGCACCGAGGCCGCCATGGCCAGCCGCTCCACGTCCTCGTGCACGTTGGCGCGGATCATGATGGCGTCGACCATCCGCGAGAGCACGCGGGCGGTGTCCTCGATGGGCTCGCCGCGGCCGAGCTGCATCTCGTGGGCGTTGGAGATGATCACGTCGCCGCCGAGCTGGCGCATGGCGGCGTCGAACGAGAAGCGGGTGCGGGTCGAGTTCTTCTCGAAGATCATCGCCAGCGTCCGCCCCGCCCCCGGGGCGTCGGGGTCGGCCTGTCCCTTCGGCCAGCCGAGGCGGGCGGCCTTGCGCGCCTTGGCGTCCTCCAGGATGGCGCGCAGGTCTGCGGCCTCGATCTTCCAGAGGTCGACGAAGTGTCTCGGGGCGGGCTGGATCATCGGAACATCCCGTCTCCGCCCCCGGGTCGGCCCGGGGGCGGGGCGCTTGGTCTGGGTCCCGGCCAGGCCGGGATGAGCGGGTGGGCGGTCAGGCGGCGGCCTGGGCCTTGGATCGGGCGCGCTCGCAGGCGCGCTCCAGCTTCTCGATGGCCTCGCGCGCCTCTTCGCGGGTGAGGATTAGCGGCGGCAGCAGGCGCACGCAGTTGTCGCCGCCGCCGGCCAGCAGCAGCTGCTCGTCGCGGGCGTGCTGCATGAAGTCGCGGTTGGGCGTGGCGAGCTTGACGCCGATCAGCAGCCCCTTGCCGCGGATGTCGACCACCACATCGGGGAAGCGGTCCCGCAGGCCGCAGAGCTGCTGGTTCAGATAGCCGGAGACCTCGTTCACATGGTCCATCATCTCGGGCTTGGTCAGCTCGTTCACCGCCGCGAGCCCGACCGCCATGGCCAGCGGATTGCCGCCGTAGGTCGAGCCGTGCGAGCCCACCGTCATCCCCTTGGCCGCCTCGGCGGTCGCCAGGCACGCCCCCACCGGGAACCCGCCGCCCAGCGCCTTGGCCAGCGCCATGATGTCCGGGTGCGCCTCGCCCGCCCACTCGTAGGCGAAGAGCTTGCCGGTGCGGCCCAGGCCGCACTGGATCTCGTCGTAGATCAGCAGCACGCCGGTCTCGTCGCAGAGCCGGCGGATCTCGCGCAGCGCCGCCTCCGGCCAGGCCCGCGCCCCGCCCTCGCCCTGCACCGGCTCGATCAGGATCGCCGCCGTCGTCGGGCCGATCGCCTGGCGGATCGCGTCCACGTCGCCGAACGGCAGGTGGACGAAGCCCGGCATCGGCGGGCCGAAGCCTTCCAGGTAGCCGGCGTTGCCCGAGGCGTTCACCGCGGCCAGCGTGCGACCGTGGAACGAGCCCTCGAAGCCGATGATGTCGATGCGCTCCGGCTGGCCGCCCGCCCAGTGGTGCTTGCGCGCGGTCTTGATCGCGCACTCGATCGCCTCGGTGCCGGAGTTGGTGAAGAACACCACGTCGGCGAAGCTGATGCTCGTCAGCTTGTCGGCCAGCGCCTCCTGGCCGGGGATCTTGAAGATGTTGGAGACGTGCCAGAGCTTCTCGGCCTGGGCCCTCAGCGCCTCCACCAGGATCGGGTTGGCGTGGCCCAGCGCATTCACCGCGATGCCGGCCATGCAGTCGAGGTAGCCTTCGCCGTCGGCGGTGAAGAGACGCGACCCCTCGCCTCGCTCGAACGCCAGCGGGGCGCGCGAATAGACGCCCATGATGTGGTCGCTGGGAACGGGCGCGGCGGCTTGGCTCGCGGTCTTTTCGGTCACGGAAAAGGCCCTCCAAAACGGAAGCGTCCCCGCGGCTGAGCGACGGGGACTGGAAGGCCTGGCCTTTTCCGCTCGTAGCGCCGCAATGTCAACGTTCGGCCGCGCGCGGGCCTCTCAGGTCTTGATCTTGTAGCCTGTCGCGAACATCGCGTAGCAGACCCCGCCGAAGATCGCCGTCA
>JAQGIJ010000443.1 GCA_028291285.1 Phenylobacterium sp.
GCCGGCGGGGAAGTCGAACCGCAGGCGCCAGCGCGCCAGCACCGGCGCGCCGATCTCGCCCGCGGCCGCCAGGTCGGCCCTGGCCTCGAGCCCGGCGGGGGCCGCCTCGAAAAGGTCGCCGGCGAAGGACAGGGCCCGCAGCTTCGGCCGCAGCGCGCCGTAGGGGTAGAGCGGCTCGCGCTTGGCCGCGCCTGGCGCATCGGCCAGGTCGTCGCGCAGCCGCACCGAGGTGTCGGAGCCGGTGGCCAGCACGAAGTCGCCGCTGAGCGTGCGGCGATCGTCGGCGACGCTGGCCGGCGCAGTGGGCCGGCCGTCGGCCCAGGCGAGCGGCAGGCTGGCCTCGGCATGGAAGCGCGGCGCGTGGCCGCGCGGCCAGAGCGCCACCCGGCAGGGCCCGAAACTCACGTCGACCACATAGTCGCGCAGCAGGTCGGCGCCGATCACCCCGGCCACGGGGGTCGCCAAGCCATAGAAGCGGGCGTCCAGCTTGGCGACGGCGACCGGCTGGGCGGGGATCGCCAGGTCCGCCAGCCGCACCGGGCCGGTAAGCTGCGTCTCCGCATACCCGGCCCCCTGCGCCTGGGTCTCGGCCAGGAGGGTGTGCGACGCTCCGGTGTCGAGCACATAGTCGCCCGCGACGCCCATCACCTCGGCGGGGACCACCAGCACGCCGGCCTCATACCAGCAGCCGGTCTCGCCGGCGTGCGCGGCGAGCGGCCAGAGGGCGACGGCGGCGAGGAGGAAGGTGAGTCTCACGGGCGTGGCCCGAGCATAGCGGGCGGCGCACGGTTGCGCGACCGCAGCACCCGGCGCCTTACGCCGGCCCCAGAGGCCGGGCATCATAGGTTATGGCCTCGTACACGCGCGCCTGGCGCAACTTCAAGCGCATGCAGGACCTCACCGTCGCCATCGCCAGCCTGATCTATTCGGGCGCGGCAGTGCATGCGATCGGGCGGTTGCCGGGCGGTGAGGGCATGGTGCTGCGCTGGATCCTCCTGTGGCCGGCGCTCTACCTGCTGGCCTCGCTCGTGGCGCCGCTGGCGATCGCGCCGGTCCGGCGGTGGCTGACCAAGTACGTCTGGATGAGCTTCCAGGCCGGCTTCGGCCAGACGCCGGGCTCGGTCGTCACCGGCCTGGTCCTGCTGATGGGCGCGGCCATGTTCATCTACTGGCAGATCGCCTCCGTGGCCGCCACCGGGACCTACCGCGCCAACGTCTTCTCCGCCTACGCCGCCGGCATCGGCATCCTCGCGGCCCAGGCGGTGCTGGTCCGCGCGCTCGAGCGCCGCCCCGACGTGAGGAAGCTGATCGAAGAGGGGTGACGCCGCCCCCTCAGTCGGCTTCGCCGACAGCTCCCCCGCAAGCGGTGGAGCATCTTGCGCCCAGATCCTCCACCGCGACGCGGGGGAGGTGGATCGGCGCGCCAGCGCCGAGACGGAGGGGGCGCTCTTTCAGATCTCCCCCCGCCCGCCGCCGTTGCGGGAGAAGTGGGCGAGCGTGCGCAGGCGCGCCAGGCGCGCGCTGTCGGCGTCGTAGTCGGCCCGGCGGTCGGAGACGAAGCCATGGCCGGCGTCGTAGAGGTAGACGGGAAGGTCCGGGTGGCGCTCGCGGATCTCGTCGACCTTCTCCATCGGGATCGAGGCGTCGGCCTTGCCGAAGTGCAGGATGGTGGGCACTTTCGGCGTCTCCTCCGCCAGCTCGCTGATCCGCCGGCCGTAGTAGCAGGAGGCCGCCGCCAGGCCCTCGCAGCGGCAGGCCGCCAGCCAGGCCGCCGCCCCGCCCCAGCAGAAGCCGGTGACGAAGACGGGTGGAGAGAGGGCGTCGATCGCCGACTGCAGGTCGCCCTGCGCCTGGTCCCAGGGCGTGGCCTGCGAGTACTGCACCCCCTTCTGGATGCTGTCCGGGCTGTAGTCGGCCTGGAAGCCGGGCTCGAGCCGGTCGTAGAAGGCCGGCGCGATCACCTCGTAGCCATCCTCGGCGAACCCCTCGCAGAGCTCGCGGATGTGGTCGGTGACCCCGAAGATCTCCTGCACCAGCACCAGGCCGCCACGCCGGGCGTCACGCGGCGCGGCGTGGTAGGCGGCGAGCTCGAAGCCGTCGAAGCGGCTCTTCAGACCGATCGTCTCGCCCATGCTCCGTCCCCTGACGATCCTTACACGTTGAACCGGAAGTGCATCACGTCGCCGTCCTTGACGACGTACTCTTTGCCCTCGGCCCGCAGCTTGCCGGCGTCTCTGGCGCCCGCCTCGCCGTTCAGCCGGACGTAGTCGTCGTAGGCGATCGTCTCGGCGCGGATGAAGCCTTTCTCGAAATCGGTGTGGATCTCGCCCGCGGCCTGCGGCGCGGTCGAGCCCACATGGATCGTCCAGGCCCGCGCCTCCTTCGGACCCACGGTGAAGTAGGTCTGCAGGCCCAGCAGCTTGTAGGCCTCGTGGATCAGCCGGTTGAGGCCGGGCTCCTCCAGCCCCAGGGTCGCCAGGAACTCGCCGCGCTCGGCCTCGTCGAGCATGGCGATCTCGCTCTCGATCTTGGCCGAGATCGCCACCGTCTTGGCGCCGTCGGTCGCCGCGCGCGCCTCCACCAGCTTGGAGAGCGCATTGCCGGTCTCGGCCGAGGCCTCGTCGAC
>JAQGIJ010000453.1 GCA_028291285.1 Phenylobacterium sp.
CACGCTGCGCGCGGTGACGGTGCGCCAGCCCAGCCGGTCCAGGCCTTCCGCGAGGGGGCCGGCCAGGACGTCGTCACGCGCGACGATCAGCACTCGCGCCTGGACGCTTGCCGCCATTTCCCCCTAATCCCTGCCCGCTGGATGTCCGGTAGAGCACGGAATCGGACGCTCGCGAACAGGTAGTTGGTCCCAGGACCTGGGGTTGCACAGCGGCCGAGCGCCGCGGGAAAGGTGGGGATGAGCCAGATTCTCTCAGGGCACACGGCGATGGTCACCGGCGCGTCGGGCGGTCTCGGGGCCCACTTCGCGCGTCTGCTGGCCAGGAACGGCGCGGCCGTGGCGGTCGCCGCCCGCCGCGCGGACAAGGTCGAGGCGCTCGCCGGGGAGATCGCGGGCGAGGGCGGCAAGGCGCTGGCGCTGAAGCTCGACGTGGCCGACGCCGACGCGATCGGCCCCGCCCTCGACGAGGTGGAGGCCAAGCTCGGCCCGCTGTCGATCATGATCAACAACGCCGGGGTGTCCGGCGAAGGCCTGGGCCTCGATATCTCCGTCGAGGACTGGGACAACACCTTCGCGGTCAACGTCCGCGGCGTGTTCATCGGCGCGCGGGAGGCGGCGCGGCGGATGATCGCCTCGGGCGTCGCCGGCCGCGAAGAGGCGCGGATCGTCAACGTGGCCTCGATCGCCAGCCATACCGTGCTGCCCGGCCTGCCGGCCTACTGCGCCTCCAAGGCCGCCGTCGCCATGCTGACCAAGAGCCTGGCGCGCGAATGGGCCCGGCGCGGGATCGCCATCAACGCGCTCTGCCCGGGCTATATCGAGACCGACATCAACGCCGACTGGTTCAAGGAAGAGGGCGGGCAGAAGCAGGTGCGCGGCTTTCCGCGGCGCCGGCTGATGAGCCCGGAGGACCTGGACGCCGCTTTCCTGATGCTGGTGGGGCCGGGCGCCCACGCCATCACCGGCAGCGTCATCACCGTCGACGACGGCCAGTCGCTGCCCGGCGGCGGCTGAGGAAACACGACGGAGCATCTCATGCCCCAGGGGCCGCTCACAGGGCTGAAGGTGGTGGAGTTCGCGGGCCTGGGGCCTACGCCCTTCTGCGGCATGCTGCTCAGCGACCTCGGGGCGGACGTGCTCAGGATCGACCGCAAGGGCGCGACGGGGACCTGGTTCGCCGAGGTGGTGATCGCCCGCGGCCGCCGCTCCGTGGCGCTCGACATGAAGACGCCGGCGGGCGTCGAGGCCTGCCTGAGGCTGCTTGGCCAGGCCGACGCCCTGATCGAGGGCTTCCGGCCGGGCGTGATGGAGCGGCTGGGGCTTGGGCCGGAGGTCGTGCTGGGGCGCAATCCGCGGCTGGTCTACGGCCGGATGACCGGCTGGGGGCAGGACGGGCCGCTCGCCCAGGCGGCCGGCCACGACATCAACTACATCGCCCTTTCCGGCGCGCTCGCCGCGATCGGGACGGTGGAGAAACCCGTGCCCCCGCTCAATCTGGTGGGCGACTTCGGCGGCGGCGCCCTCTATCTCGCCTTCGGCCTCCTCGCCGCCGTCCTGCACGCCCGCGAGACCGGCCGAGGGCAGGTGGTGGACGCGGCGATGACCGACGGCGCGGCCTCGCTGATGGGCATGATCTACGGGATGAAGGCGGTCGGCCTGTGGGGGCCGGAGCGGCGCGGCGCCCTGCTGGACGGGGCGCGCCCTTCTACGACACCTACCGCTGCGCCGACGGCGGCTGGATCTCGCTCGGGTCCATCGAGCCGCAGTTCTACGCCGAGATGCTGCGGCGCCTGGGACTGGACGACCCGGAGTTCGCCCGCCAGCACGACAAGGCCGCCTGGCCGGCCCTCAAGGCCAAGGTCGCCGCCGTGGTCGCCACCCGCACCCGCGACGAATGGCGCGAGCGGCTGGAGGGGTCCGACGCCTGTTTCGCCCCGGTGCTCGATATGGACGAGGCGCCGGCCCATCCGCACAATGTCGCGCGCGGGACCTTCGTCGAGGTGGACGGCGTCGTCCAGCCGGCCCCCGCGCCGCGGTTCTCGCAGACGCCCGGCGCCATCCAGCGGCCGTCGCCCCGGGTGGGAGAACACGACCGCGAGGCCTTGCTCGACTGGGGCTTCACGCCGGCCGAGCTCGACGCCCTGGTCAGCGCCGGCGCGCTTTCCGCCGCGTCGGAGGTTTCCTGACGCGCGTGTTCAGCCTGGGTTCAGCCGCCGGGGCCCATAACCCACAACAGGCCGGTCGTCGCGCTCTCCCGTCCCTCGAAGCGGCGGACGGCCTGATGGAACGACACGCCCATCGGCGGCGCGCTACCTACCCAGGTGGCGCGCCGTTTCCATACTCGGCGCTTGCCAGCGGCGCGCGCGCCCCGCACCTTCCGCGCCGATGAGGATCGGATCGAGTCTTCGACGGCTGGGCCGGGTGGACTGGGACCCGGTCCACGCGCTGCGGATCACGCTGCAGACCCTGATACGCGCTCTCGTGCGGCTGTGGGGCCGCGACGTGATGCTGTTCACTGGCGGCGTCTCCTTCTTCATCATGCTGGCGATCTTCCCGGCGCTTGCCATCCTGGTGGGCCTCTACAGCCTGCTCGCCGACCCGGCGCAGGCTGCCAGCGAAGGCGAGGCGCTTTCGCGGCTGATGCCGGTGGGCGCCCGCGACATCTTCCGCAACGAGCTGCTGCGGCTGACCACCACGCCGCACGAGGCCATCTCCACCCAGAGCGGGCTGGCGCTGCTGATCGGCATCTACGCCGCCCACCGCGGCTTCAAGGCGCTGCTGGCGGGGCTCTCCTTCATCCACGACGAGGACAAGCCGCGCGGCTTCGTCGGCTTCAACGTGCTGGCGCTGGTGGTGCTGGTGGCCACCTTCTCGGGCCTGGGCGTGATCTCGGCGGTCTTCTTCGGCCTGCGGGTGATGGGCTCGGCCTTCGAGCTGCGGCCGCTGCGCGGCGTCTCCTGGCTCTACAGCGAGTGGACCTGGGCGAGCGCGGCCCTGAGCGTGGGCCTGGCCTGCATCTACCGTTTCGCGATGTCCAGCCGGCCGGTGGACTGGCGCGCCTCGGCGATCGGCGGGGTGGCCGCGACGGCGCTGTGCCTCGGCGCATCCTGGGCGATCGCCTTCTATGTCGAGCAGGTGGCGCACCTGGGCGCGACCTACGGGTCCATCGCCACCGTGGTGATCTTCCTGATCTGGCTCTCCTGGAACGTGAACGCCATCTTCTTTGGCGGCGCGCTGGCCACCGAGGTGGAGCAGGCCCTCGACGCCATGGCGATCCACAGCCGGCCGCTGCTGTCGGACCTGCGCGGCGCTAGGCCGCTGGTTTGGCCACCAAAAAACTAAGCGTCCCGTCCGTTTCGTCGCGCTCCAGAACCTCGGCGCCGGCCTCGGCGGCGAAGTGCGGCACGTCGATCCGCGCCATGGGATCGTCCGCCAGCAGGCGCACGCGGCCGCCCGCCGGCGCGGCCTCCAGCGCGCGCCGCAGCCGCAGCGTCGGCACCGGGCAGCGGTGGCCGCGGGCGTCGATCAGGATCTCGTCGGCCGGCATGGCCCCGCGCTTACACCACAGCGCGCAAGGAACCCAAGCTTCGCCTTTGTGGTTGTGACCGTCACGTGGGGACGTGAGGGGAAACGGATGGGTCCGACGGGTGACACGTTCGAGACGGATGTGCCGGCCAGGCTGGATCGGCTGCCGTTTGCACGCTTCCACTGGCTGGTGGTGGCCGCGCTCGGGATCACCTGGATCCTCGACGGGCTCGAGGTCACCCTGGTGGGCTCGCTGTCGCCGGCCATCGCCAGCCGCGACGCGCTCAACCTCACGCCCGGCCAGGTGGGGCTCACCGGCAGCGCCTACATCCTCGGCGCGGTGCTCGGGGCGCTGGTGTTCGGCCGGCTGACCGACCGGCTGGGGCGGCGCAAGCTCTTCATCATCACCGTCGCGGTCTACATGACGGCCACGGTGGCCACCGGCTTCAGCTGGAACTTCTGGTCGTTCATGCTCTTCCGCTTCCTCACCGGCGCGGGCATCGGCGGCGAGTACGGGGCGGTGAACTCCGCCATCCAGGAGCTGATCCCCGCCCGCCGCCGCGGCTACACCGACCTGGCGGTCAACGGCAGCTTCTGGGTCGGCGCAGCGATCGGGGCGCTGGCCTCGCTGGTGGTGCTGAACCCGCAGACCGTGCCCCAGGCCTGGGGGTGGCGGCTCGCCTTCGTGGTGGGCGGCCTGCTGGCCACCGTGGTGATCTTCATCCGCCGGTTCATCCCGGAGAGCCCGCGCTGGCTGTTGACCCACGGCCGGCCCCAGGAGGCCGAAGCCATCGTCCGCGACATCGAACGCCGGATCGAGCGCCGCCGCGCCCTGCCGGCCATGCTGCGGCCCTTTCCGAAGCTCAGGTTCCGGCATCGCGTGGGGACCAGCTGGGCCGAGATCGCCGCGACCCATTTCGTGCGCCACCCGCGGCGCACGGCGCTTGGCCTCACCCTGATGGCCACCCAGGCCTTCTGCTACAACGCCGTCTTCTTCACCTATGCGCTGATCCTCACCCGCTTCTACGGCATCGCCCCGGAGAACATCGGCTGGTTCATGCTGCCGTTCGCGCTGGGCAACTTCACCGGCCCGCTGCTGCTCGGCCGGCTGTTCGACAGTCTCGGGCGCAAGACCATGATCAGCGCCACCTACGCCGTGGCCGGAGTCCTGCTCTGCCTGACGGGGTGGATGTTCGCCGAGGGGCTGCTGACGGCCGAGAGCCAGACGCTGGCCTGGACGGTGATCTTCTTCTTCGCCTCCGCCGCGGCGAGCGCGGCCTATCTGACCGTGGGCGAGCTCTTCCCGCTGGAGACCCGGGCGGTCTCGATCTCGCTGTTCTACGCCTTTGGAACCCTGCTGGGCGGCGTGGCGGGGCCGGCGGTCTTCGGCGCCCTGATCCAGACCGGCTCGCGCGGCCAGATCCTGGTGGGCTATCTGCTGGGCGGCGGGCTGATGCTTCTGGCGGCCGTCGCCGAGCTGGTCTGGGGCGTCGCCGCCGAGCGCGCGCCGCTGGAGGAGGTGGCGCCGCCGCTGTCTCTCGCCGACGCCGACGAGCCGCCCGCCAGCGCGGGAGCGCCGTCGGCCCCCGCGCGGAGCGCCCGCAACGCATCGGCGCTGACCTGATCGCAGGAAAGGAGACCGGCCGATAGCGGCCGGCCTCTTCGGTTCGGGGAGCCGATGGTCCCGATGGGCGCCTAGCCGGGCCCGGAACCGGAGCCGCCGGAGGCCCCGCCGGCTGCGCCGCCGGTCGTGCCCGTCCCGCCGCCGGGGGTCGAGGCGCCGCCGCTGGTGGAACCCATGGAGCCGCTGTTGGCGCCGGAGCTCGTGCCCGTCGCCCCGGGCGCGCCGCCGGTCGTGCTCATGTTTCCGCCGCCGGTCGTGTCGGTGCTGGTGGTCGTCGTGGTGGTGTTTGTCGAGGTGGCGTCGGCGGCGGCGGTGTTGGCCATGTCGTTGTTCTTCTTAGAACAACCCGCGACCATCAGGGTGGATGCGGCCATTACGGCGCCGGTCGCCACGAGCGCCGTGCGCCAGGGTTCGGAAATCATTCGGCAGTCTCCAGGTTTTCAGCCCATCTCGGCGCCGGACTGGC
>JAQGIJ010000460.1 GCA_028291285.1 Phenylobacterium sp.
GGGCGCGGGGGCGCCCCAGCCGTCGGCCGCAGGCGCGCCGCCCAGGTCTGCGGGCGAGCCCCAGCCGTCCGCCGCCGGCGCCGCCGCCGGCGCTCCGGGGGCCGGGGCGGAAACGGGCGCCGGCGCGGGCGCGGCCGGAGTCGGGCTGGGCGTTCCGAAGCCGCCGCGGGCCCAGTCCACGTCGTTGGTGCTGGCGAGCTTGCCCCAGATGTCGGCCGCCGAGGGCTCGGCGGGCGCCTGCGGCTCGCTTGCCCAGGCGGACGGCTGCAGCGCCGGCGCCTCGGGCTGCGCCCAGGCCGAGGCGGCGGGCGCGTCGACGCGCGGCGCCGACCACGAGGCGGAGCCGGACCCCAGGCCGCTGATCGCCGGCTGCGGCGCCGGCCGGTCCCACTGGGCGGCGTCCATGCCGGCGACGCCCGGGGTGTTGTGGCTGTCCCACCCGCTCCAGTTCGGCGGGGCGCTGGCCAGGGCCGCGCCGCCAGCGGCGCCCTCGCCTTCGATGTGGGCGACGATCTCGTAGTGGCCGACCAGGAACATGTCGCCGTCGGCGATCCGGTGCGGCGCCGCCAGGCGGGCGGCGGAATGGTTGACGAAGGTGCCGTTGGTGCTCTTGTCGACGAGCACATAGCCGCCGTCCCGGTACTCGATCTCGCAGTGGTTGGAGGAGATGTAGCTGCGCGGGTCCGGAAGGCTCCAGTCCATGTGCGCCGAACGGCCGATGCGCGCGCCGTGACGGTCCAGGCGCAGCCGCGCGGGCTCACCGTTCTCCAGCCGGTCCAGGCCATTGATGGTGAGGGTCAGCGTCATCCGCCGGCGCCCTTGCCGCTGGCGAGCGCCTCCCCGAGCGCGAAGGCCTTTTCGAGCGCTTCCCTGCGCCGGCCGCTCGCGGTTGCGGCGGCCAGCACCGCGCCGGCTGCGAACCTGCCGGCCACCTCCTTCGGCGCCAGCACGGGCTGCAGGTTGTCCGGCGCGAGCGATCCCCCGGAGAAGAAGACGGCGAGCGCGCAGAGCCGTTGCGGACAGGTGTCGCCGGCCAGCTGCGCCGCGTCGAACGCCGCCCTACGGCGGGACTCGGAGGGATCCTGCAGCCAGAGCAGCGCCGCCTTCAGGGCGTCGCCGTCGGGCGTGCGCTCCGCCGGCGTCAGGTCGCGGACGGTGCGCGCCGCCCAGGTCACCACCTCGAAGCGCGGCAGGGCCTGGCCCAGGAACAGCGCCGCCTCGTCGTCGCGCCCCTGCGCGCGCAGGTCGTCGAACAGGGCTTCCGGCGCCTTGCCGTCCTCGGCGGACGGCGGCCAGCCGAGGATGGCGGTCACCTGACCGGCCTCAGTCCATCTGACGTGGGTCCAACGTCCCATGCGCGGTCCTAGTTGATCATCACCAGGGCGCCCTTGACCATGGTCATGGCCGCGCCCTCGATCTGGGTCATGGAGCCCTTCACCTTCTGCAGGACCTGGGCCTCGCTCGTGACCATCATGCCCTTCACCGTGACCCCCATCTGATCGATCACCACGCTGCTCTGGCCGACCTTCAGGGTGATGCTCTGCATCGCCTCGATGGTCACCTGGCCGAGGCTGGTCTTGAGGGTGTAGTTCCCCATCTTCACCTGGGTGTCCATGTTTCCCATGGAGACGGTGGTGGCGACATTGCCCTTGGAGACGGTGGTCTTCTGGTCGCCCATCTTCACGGTCAGGGCGTCGTCCTTGTTGATCGTCGTGGTGCGTTGCCCCTGGCTCACCTCGTGGGTCTCGTCGCCGGTCTCCACGGTCAGCTTCTCGTCGTGCTTGATCTCGGTCGTGCGGTCGCGGCCGATGCGGGTCTTGCGGTCGCGCTGGACGGTCAGCTTGTCGTCGAGCAGGACGTCGGTGACCATCTCCCGCTGGGCGTGGATGTAGATCTCCTCGCTGCCGCCCTTGTCCTCCAGACGGACCTCATTGAAGCCCTTGCCGCCCGGCGGCTGCTTCTCGGCGCCGTCGTAGCTGCCCGCCTCGCCCACCGTCTGGGTGCGCCAGAGGGAGCGGGTCTTGTCGGCGGGCAGGTCGTAGGCGTGCTTGCGGGTCGCGTTGTAGACGCGGCCGGTGATGATCGGCCGGTCGGGGTCGCCGTTCAGGAAGTCGACGATCACCTCCTGCCCCACCCGCGGCAGATCGACGTTGCCGAACCCTTCCCCGGCGGCGTGGTGCGACACGCGCATCCAGCAGGAGGTGCTGCCCGGCTTGTCGGGCGAGCGGTCCCAGTGGAACCGCACCTTCACCCGGCCATGCGGGTCGACAGAGATCACCTCGCCGTCCGGCCCCGTGACGGTGGCCGTCTCCGGCCCGTTGGCCGTGGGCTTGGCCGTGCGCAGCACCGGCCGATAGAGGGTGTCGCTGGCGATCGCCTCGACATAGACCCGCCGCGGGTCGCCCGCGGCGCCGGAACGATAGCCTTCCGCGTCGACCTGGAAGCTGATCCCGGTGATCAGGTACTCCTGGTTGTAGCGGTCGATCACCGCCTGCTTCAGTTCGAACAGGCCGCCGCAGGCCAGGCCCGGCGCGTCGCCGCTGCCGTGGAACAGCCGGCGCTGGGCGCGCGCGGCGGCCAGCCGGATCTTGCTGCGGGCGTCGCCGCGCGCCTTCTCCTCGAAGTCGCCGAGGTATTGGTAGACCTCCTGCGTATCCTCGGGATGCTGGCTGGCCCCCTGCACGGCGCCGTCGACGGGCGTCTGCGGCTTGGTGAAGTCATAGCTGCGCAGGGTCACGCTCGCCTGGCCGGCGGTGGAGACCCGCTCGGTCCAGGTCCACAAGGCGTCCGGCGTGCCGCCCTTGTCGCCGGTGTTCGGCAGCAGCCGGACCTGCTCATAGCCGCTCGCCTTGGCGTGGGCGGACTTGCCGTCGCACAGCACGAGCTTGTGCGCCTTCTTCTCATGCCGGAAGTAGTAGTAGATCCCTTCGTCCTCGAAGAGGCGGGAGAGGAAGTTGAAGTCGCTCTCCTTGTACTGCACGCAGTATTCTCGCTTAGGATATGTGCCGCCCAGCTTGTCGAAGTCGACATCCTTCATCCCCGCATCGCCCAAGACCTTCTTGGCGATGTCGACCACGGTCAGGTCCTGGAAGATGCGATAGTTCTGGTTCTGGTCCAGCAGGTAGAGCCAGGGCCGCACCGTCAGCCGGTAATGGCTGCCGCTGGCGTCCACGTGCGTCAGCTGGGCTTCCGTAAGCAGGCCGTGGAAACTGCGCACCGCCGGCGATCCCGCCTCGCCCACTTCCAGCGACACCGGCTTGGTCAGGTGCGGCAGGAAATCCACCTCGTCGTGAGCGAAGCCTTCGGCGACGATCGTGAAGAGCTCGCTGAGCCGCTCGGTCGACTCGAAGCGCTCGAGCTGGAACTGCGTGCCGCCGAGCGCGATCGAAATCGCCGCATCCCGGTTCATCGTTTACTCCATGTGACGTCCGGCGAACCTACACGAGCCAAGGCTCCTGGCGCAAAGGCTTGGGCGCGCGGCCGGCTTGTTTGCACAGGGCCTTGCGCACTCCCGACCTTCTGCCAAAGGTGGCCCGGAATCTGAAGACGAGACGGGGGGCCGCAGATGGCGCTGGATCTTGAGCAACTGATCGCGCCGGTGTCCGAGGACGAGCCGGCCGGTCCCGACCTCGCCTACGACAACGACCGCATGGAGATCGAGCAGACCTTCGAGATCGAGGTGTCGATCGATGCGTCCGGCGTCGCCGCGGAGATCGGCGAGGTCGACTGGCGCCGGGTGATCGACAAGATCGCCGCCCAGAGCCGCCAGACCAAGGACATCTGGCTGCCGGTCTATCTCTGTCGCGCCGGGGCGCGCTCCGGCTCGCTCGAGACGGTGGAGATCGGGGCGCAATACTTGGCGGCGCTTCTCGAGGACTTCTGGCCCACCCTGCACCCGCAGCTCGACGAGTACGGCTTCCAGGGCCGCAAGGGTCCGTGCGACTCCCTGACGGGGATCCCCCAGTTCCTCGGGCCGCTGCGCCGCATCACCCTGCTGCGCCACGCGCGGCTGGGCGACTACTCGGGGGCCGACTTCGAGCGCTTCCGGGCCGGCGGCGAGGCCGAGGAAGGCTACGGGATGTTCCGTGCGGCGCTCGAGGACGTCGGCGAGGACGGGCTGCGCGAGATCCTCGGACGGGTGGACACGATCAGCGAGGCGATCAAGCGCGCCGACACCGTGCTCACCGCCAACGCTGAGGACGGCGGCGGGACCAACTTCCGGCCGACCTATGTCGCCCTGACCCAGATCAAGCGCTCGGTGGAAGCCTTCCTCACCAGCGCCCCGCAGGCCGAGCCGGAGGCGGAGACCGAGGAAGGCGCCGCGGCCGACGGCGCCCCGCGATCGGGCGGCGAACGCCTCAGCGGCCGCATCGAGAGCCGCGACGACGTGGTGCGCGCGCTCGACGCGCTCAGCGACTACTATCGCCGCCGCGAACCCGCCCATCCTGCGCCTATCCTGCTGCAACGCGCTCGGGAGTGGGTAAGCCTCGACTTCATGCAAATTCTGGCCGACATAGCTCCGGCCGGCGTCGATGAAGCCCGCAC
>JAQGIJ010000461.1 GCA_028291285.1 Phenylobacterium sp.
AGGCGCGGGGGCCTGCTGTAGGGCGGGAACGGCGGCTTCGGCTACACCCCGTTCATGGGGCCGATCAAGCAGGCGCCGCGTTTCGCCAGGCCCGGCCAGTTCGGCCTGGAGCTGTGGGTCTGGCTGCGCCTGAAGCTGATCGCCGACGTGGGCCTGGTTGGCCTGCCGAACGCCGGCAAGTCGACCTTCCTGGCCGCCGCCAGCGCCGCCAAGCCGAAGATCGCCGACTATCCGTTCACGACGCTGACGCCGAACCTCGGCGTGGTCGACCTCTCGACCAACGAACGCTTCGTGCTGGCGGATATCCCCGGCCTGATCGAGGGCGCGAGCGAGGGCGCGGGGCTGGGCGTGCGCTTCCTGGGCCACGTGGAGCGCACGGCCGTGCTGATCCACCTGGTGGACGCGACCCAGGACGACGTGGCGGGCGCCTGGCGCACCGTGCGCCACGAGCTTGAGGCCTACGGCGCGGACCTGGCCGACAAGTCGGAGATCCTGGCGCTGAACAAGATCGACGCGCTCGATGCCGAGACCCTCGAAGCCCGCGCCGCGGAGCTGAAGGCGGCCGCCGGCGTGGAGCCGCGCCGGGTCTCCGGCGTGGCCGGGAGCGGCGTGACCGAGCTGCTGCGCGAGGCCTACCGCCTGGTGCGCGTGCGCCGCGCCGAGCTGAACGGCGAGGCCGCCGGCGAGGCGGAGGAGGCCTGGCGGCCGTGACCGACCTTGGGGCCGCCAAGCGGATCGTGGTGAAGGTGGGCTCGGCCCTCGTGGTGGGCGCAGACGGGCCCGACCGGCATTGGCTGGGCGCCTTCGCCGCCGACCTCGCCCGGGTGCGGGCGCGCGGCCAGCAGGTGCTGGTGGTCTCCTCCGGCGCGGTGGCGCTGGGGCGCGGACGCCTGGGCCTGCCGAAGCGCCGGCCGCTCACCCTGCCGGAGAAGCAGGCCGCCGCCGCCGCCGGCCAGTCCGCGCTGATGCGCGCCTGGGAGGAGGCGCTGGAGCCACAGGGCCTGGCTTGCGCGCAGATCCTGCTGACCCGCGACGACACCGAGGTCCGCCGCCGCTTCCTCAACGCCCGCGCCACGGTCGAGACCCTGCTGCAGCTGGGCCTCGTTCCGGTGGTCAACGAGAACGACACGGTCGTGACCGAGGAGATCCGCTACGGCGACAACGACCGCCTGGCGGCCCGGGTGGCGCAGATGATCGGCGCCGACGCGCTGGTCCTGCTCTCCGACGTCGACGGCCTCTACACCGCCGATCCCCGCCGCGATCCGGACGCCAAGCACCTGCCGCGGATCGAGCGCCTGACGCCGGAGATCGAGGCCATGGCCGGGGGCGCCAATGCCGCCGCGGGCGTCGGCACCGGCGGCATGGCCACCAAGCTGGCCGCAGCAAGGATCGCCAGCGCCGCAGGCTGCGCCACGATCATCACGCTCGGCCACCGCCCCTCGCCGCTGCAGGCGGTGGAGGCCGGCGAGCGGGCGACGATCATCGAGCCCTCGACCACGCCCGCGGCCGCCTACAAGGCCTGGATCGCCGGCAGCCTGGCGCCCGCCGGATCGCTGAGCGTGGACGCCGGCGCCGCGGCGGCGCTGCGCCGGGGCAAGAGCCTGCTGGCCGCCGGCGTGGTCGCCGCCGAGGGCCGCTTCGGCAAAGGCGACGCGGTGGTGGTGCGCGACGACAAGGGACTGGAGATCGGCCGCGGGCTGGTGCGCTACGACGCCGAGGACGCCGCCCGCATCTGCGGCCTGAAGTCCGAGGCCATCGAAGCCGCCCTCGGCTACTCCGAAGGCCCGATGATCCACGCCGACGACCTGGCGCTGGCGGCCCACGCGGCGGCTTGAGAGGCCTTTGTTTGCCGCCACGGCTGAGAAGGCCTAGGTAGGCGGCGAACGGACGAACTCGGGCGAGCAGGTGGACGACGGGGCGGGAACGCAGAGGACGGGACGGCTGGAGCGGCTCGAGGCCGGCCAGGCGATCGTCTATGGCGGCGACCGAGCGGCCTATGTGACCGCGGAGCTGGCGGCGGCGTTCCGCGCCGGCGACCGGCTGCTGGTCGCGCCCGACACCGGCGCGCTGCTCCACGTCCCCGCCGCCGAGCACGCGATCGCCGCGGCGGCCGTCGCCCTCGCCCGTGAAGCCTTCGCCAAGATGGGCGAAGTCTCCGACGCCGCGATCACCGCCTTCTTCGAGGCCTTCGCCGCCAACCTGGCCGACGACGCCCGCTGGGCCGAGATCGCCGCCGCCAACGCCCGCGACGTCGAGGCCGCCCGCGCCCGCGGCCGCTCGACCACGCGTCTCGTCGCCAGCGAGGCCATGCGGCGCGACATGATCGCGGGCCTGCGCGCCTGGGCCGCCGCCGAGCCGTCCCGCGGGCGGGTGATCGAGCGGATCGCGCACGAAGGCTGGAGCGTCGAGCAGGTGACCGCGCCGCTGGGCGTCGTGGGCTTCGTCTTCGAGGGACGGCCCAACGTCTTCGCCGACGCCACCGGCGTGCTGCGTGCCGGCAACGCGGTGGTGTTCCGCATCGGCTCCGACGCGCTGGGTAGCGCCCAGGCCATCGTCCGCACAGCCCTCGACCCGGCGCTTGCGGCCGCCGGCCTGCCGCCGGGCGCGGCGGTGCTGGTGGAGTCGGCCGCGCACGCCGCGGGCTGGGCGATGTTCGCCGATCCGGGGCTGGCGCTGGCGGTGGCCCGCGGCTCGGGACCGGCGGTGGCCCAGCTGGGGGCCATCGCCCGGGCGACCGGCACGCCGGTCAGCCTGCACGGCACGGGCGGCGCCTGGATCGTCGCCGACGAGAGCGCCGACACCGACCGCTTCTTCGCCGCGGTCTATCATTCGCTCGACCGCAAGGTCTGCAACACGCTGAACACCTGCTGCATCGTGGGCTCGCGCGCCGCCGAGCTGATCCCGGTGTTCCTCGACGCGCTCGAGCAGGCCGGCCAGCGCCGCCGCGGCTGGAAGCTGCATGTGGCGCAAGGCGACCTCGCCCGCCTGCCGCCCGAGCTGCGCGCCGCTCGCGGCGAAGTCGTGCGCGCCGAAGGCCCGCGGGAGGAGGCGCTGGTCGAGCCCCTGGCCGACGCCGAGCTCGGCCGCGAGTGGGAGTGGGAGGAGACGCCGGAGGTCAGCCTCAAGGTCGTCGCCGACGCCGCCGAGGCCGCCGCCCTCTTCAATCGCTACAGCCCGCGCTTCACCGCCAGCCTGATCGCGCAGGACGCGGCCGCCCAGGCGCGCTTCTACGAGCAGGTGGACGCGCCCTTCGTCGGCGACGGCTTCATCCGCTGGGTGGACGGCCAATACGCCCTGAACCGGCCCGAGCTCGGCCTCTCCAACTGGGAGCACGGCCGGCTGTTCGCGCGCGGCGGGGTGCTGGCGGGCGACGGGGTCTTCACGGTGCGCGCCCGCGTGCGCCAGACCGATCCGCAGCTCGACCGCGGCGGCGCGCCGACGCCGGGCCGCTCCGCTTGAGCGCCTTTTCGGGAGGGCGGATGTGGTCCGCCGGCGGCGCGCCAAAGCGGCCTGCGGGCGGCGCGGCGCGGGGCCTGCGGCTGGGCTTTTCGCTCGCGCCCGGCATGCGGGTGGGGCTGTTCGGCGGCTCCTTCAATCCGGCGCACGAGGGCCATGCGCACGTGGCCGAGACGGCGCGGCGGCGGCTGCGCCTCGACCGGGTGATCTGGCTGGTCTCGCCGCAGAACCCGCTGAAGGCGACCCACGAGACCGCCGGGCTCGCCGAACGCATGGCCAGCGCCCGCGGCCACGCCCGCGGGCCGGGGATGATCGTCTCCGATGCGGAGACCAGGCTGGGGTCGCAGTACACCATCGACATCGTGCGCGCCCTGAAGGCCCGCTTCCCCGGCGTGCAGTTCGTCTGGATCATGGGCGCCGACAGCCTGGCGAGCTTCCACCGCTGGCGCGGCTGGACCCAGATCATGCGCGAGGTGCCGGTGGCGGTGGTCTCCCGGCCGTGGATCTCGCTGAAGAGCCGGTTTTCGCCGGCCGCCCGGCGCTTCGCCCACTTCCGCCGGCCCTCGGCGACCGCGGCCACCCTGCCGGGCTCCAAGCCGCCCGCCTGGGTGTTCCTGCGCGGCCCGCTCAACTTCCAGTCCTCGACCGCACTCCGGGAACGGATGCGCAGCTCCGCAACTTGAACGATTCGTGATGGGCGGCTGACCCCGGCCGTCCGGCATGATACGGTTACCGGAGCGAGGATTATAGAGGAGCAACCCCGCTGAACCGAGACGCCGCGCCGCGCGCGCATGAGGGCCCGGCCCAAGTCCCCACCCGGGACGCCGAATCCTCCATAGACATCCAGGATCGGATCACCG
>JAQGIJ010000170.1 GCA_028291285.1 Phenylobacterium sp.
TGACCAGGATGATCTCCTGGGCGATGGCGTCGAAGATCGCCACGATCGAGGGCCGGGTCATCACGCCGTCGGGAAGCTCGAGCGTGTCCGGATTGATGTCGGGCAGGTGCTCGGCCAGGCGGATCATGTCGTAACCGATGGCGCCGAAGACGCCGGCGGATGGCGGCGGCAGGCCCGCCGGCAGCTCAATCCGCGAGGCGGCGACCAGGTCCTTCAGCGAATCCAGCGCGCCGCCCGCCTGGGGCGTGAAGGCGTCCTTAGCGATCGCCTCGCCCTCGGCGACCTCGGCCCGGTCGCCGCGGCAGCGCCAGACGAGGTCCGGGTTGAGCGTGATGATCGAATAGCGTCCGCGCCAGGCGCCGCCCTCCACCGATTCGAAAAGGAAGGCGTAGGGCCGGCCGTGGCCGATCTTCAGATAGGCCGAGACCGGCGTCTCCAGGTCGTCGATCAGCCGCGTCCAGACGAGCTGCGGCGCGCCGGCGTCATAGGTGGACTGGAAGGCCTCGAACCCAGGCTCCACCCTCACTTGGCCTTCTCCGGCTTGCCGGAAGCGTCGAGCGGCGCAAGGCCGATGGCGACGCGGGCGCGGTTGAAGTCGACCTTCACCTTCAGCTTCTGGCGGGCGGCGGTCTGGGCGCTTTCGCCGATCTCCCGGAACACGGTGGAGGTCATCTGCGGCCGGGCCTGCTCGGCCATGCGCGCGAGGGTGGCGGGGTCGCCGACGTGGATCGCGTCCACCTTGCCGACGGCGTAGGCGAAGTTGCGTCCGCGGGCGACGAAGACCTCGCCGGGCTTGCCGCCGAAGGCCGCGCCGAGGATCTCCGGCGAGACCAGCGGGTTCTGCTGGCCGCTCTGGCGGTCGACGCCGGGCGCGTGGACGAGCTTGGTCCCGGAGGACGCGGCCACCGCCTCCAGGGTCTCGCCCTTGCGCAGACGCGCGGCGAGCTCGTCGGCCTTGGCCTGCATGCGCTGGCTCATCTGGCGGATCATCCAGGCGCGGGTGAGCTGCGGCTTCACCTGCGCCAGGGGCGGCACGGCGGGCGGAAGGACCTTCTCCACGCGGACGGCGAAATACTCGCCATTGCCGGCTTCGGTGACCTCGCTCTCGCCGCCGGCCGGCAGTCCGAAGGCGGTGTCCACCAGCTTCTGGCTGAGGCCGGCCACCGGCTGGCCCTGCGGATCGCGGCCCTCGTGAGAGAGCGGGCCGATGGTGGTGGCGGCGACGCCGGCCTTCTGCGCGGCCTCGGTGAGGCTGGCGCCCTTCTGGTGGGCGTCGTCATAGGCCTGGGTGAGGGCATAGACCTTCTCGGCCGCGGCGTCCTTGCGCAGCTCGGCCTCGATCGCCGGGCGGGCCTCTTCGAAGCTCACCGACTTGCCGGGGGTGACCGCGTCGACCTTGACGACCGCCAGGCCCAGGTCGCCCTGCACCGGGCTGACCTGGCCGGGCTTCAGCTGGAAGGCGGCGGCGGCGAGCTTGCGGTCGGGAATCGCGGTCTGCGGCTTGTTCTCGTAGGTGATGGCGTCGACGCTGAGCGACTTGGCCACCGCCGCGGGCGCTTCGCCGCGCGAGAGGCGGCCGGCGATCGCCTGCGCCGTGGCGGCGTCCTTGGCGGGGATCTGGATCAGGGTCCGCGTCTCCGGCGAGCCCAGGGTGTCCTTGCGGAACTCGTAGCGCTTGCGCAGCTCCGCCTCGTCCACCTGCAGGTTGGCGCCGACCAGCTGCGGGCTGAACCGCGCCACCGTCAGCACCCGGAACTCCGGCATGGTGAGCTGGGCGGCGTTCTCCTTCATGAAGGCGGTGAGCTCGGCGTCGGTGGGCGGCGCGGGCTGCGGCACGCTGGTCGGCTCGACGCTCAGGTAGCTGATGTCGCGGTTCTCGAGCGCATAGATGGCCGCCATGGCCGAATAGGCGCGCGGGATCAGCAGCGAGTTCATCAGCGCGCCCACCAGGTGCTGCTCGGCCATCTCGTCGCGCAGCGTGGCCTCGAACTTGTCGGCGGTGAGATCGTTCTGCCCCAGCCGCTGCAGGTACTGCTTCTTGTCGAAGCGGCCGGAGACCGGATCGAAGAAGGCTGGGATCTTGGCGATCTGCTCGACCACCAGCTTGTCGGACGGTCGGATGCCGATGCGGTGCAGGAGCTCGGCGAAGGCCTCGCGGGTGGCGATCGCCTGCAGCACCTGGCGGTCGAGGCCGTTGGCCGCGGCGAACTCGGCGGTCACCGGCTGGCCCATCTGCTGCTCGGCCCGGCGGCGCGCGTCCTCGAACGCCTTGCGGAACTCGGCGGAGGAGACGGTGCGCGAGCCGGCGGTCACCACCGCGTCGCTCACATGGCCGCGGAAGACGTCGCGGATGCCGAAGACCGCGAAGGCGACGATCAGCAGGCCGATCAGGACGGCGGCGACCCAGGACTTCGCAAAGGCGCGGAAGGCGGTGAGCATCAAATCCCTTTCCGGGGCGCAGGACGTGAGGGGGGTATAGTGGAGGCCGCTCGCCGCCCGCAAGCGCGTGACAGACGCGCCGGCTTGGCTTAACCGCCCGCCCATCCGACAGAAGTGAGGCCAGATGACCGCTCCGACGCCGCTGATCGCCGGAAACTGGAAGATGAACGGGCTGGCGAGCTCGCTGGCCGAGGCCCGGGCGGTGGCCGACGGGCTCGGCGGCGCCAGCGCCCGTGTGGCGATCTGCCCGCCTGCCATCCTGATCCATCGCCTGGCCGAGGCGCTTGCGGGCTCGAAGGTGCTGGTGGGCGGCCAGGACGCGCACGGCGACGACTGCGGCGCCTTCACCGGCGACATCTCCGCCGAGATGCTGGCCGAAGCGGGGGCCAGGCTGGTGATCCTCGGCCACTCCGAGCGGCGCG
>JAQGIJ010000507.1 GCA_028291285.1 Phenylobacterium sp.
AGCGCCGGGCCGCCGCTGGGCGCGGAGCGCGGCAGGCGCGCGGCCAGCCGCTTCACGCGCGCCTCGACGGGCCGCATCAGGAGCGGCCAGACGTCGGGGTTGGCGAGACTTTCCGTCAGCGCCGGGGCGAGCTCGCGGGCCTTCAGCCGGCGGATCACCCGGTCGTAGATCAGGGCGCGATGGAGCGAGCGCAGGCGGGCGCGCTGCAGGCGCCGCACGCGCGGGGGCTGGCGGGCGATGTCGTCGGCGCAGCCGAGGTCGCCGTCGATCATCTGCTGCACGTGCTCCGGCTTCAGCGTGTGCGAGGTCGAGCCGCCGTGCTTGCGGTAGCGGTACAGCGCCCGCGGCTCCAGCCGCATCCGCGCACGGCCGATCAGCAGCCGCAGGAGCAGGTTGTAGTCCTCGCCGATCCGCATCTCCTCGCGGTAGCCGACGCCATCCAGCGCGCGCGCGCGGACCAGGGGCTTCAGGTAGCCGAGCTCGGGACGGCGGGAGTAGAGGCAGCCGGCGCCGATAAAGTCGCCCAGGTCGATCCAGCGCGGGACGGCGTACTCGCGTCCGAACAGGAACGGCCGCCAGGGCTGGTCGCTGTCGTCGGAGAAAAGCATCAGGTTGTCGACGACGATGTCGGCGTCGTCGGCCTCGCCGCGCTCGACCAGCACGCGCAGCCGGTCGGGGCACATCAGGTCGTCGCCGTCGAAGACCGCGATCCAGTGGCCGCGCGCGGCGGCGAGCGCGCGGTTGCGCGCCGCGCCCGGGCCGCCGTTCTCGTCCTGCACGAGGACCTGCACGCGCGGGTCGCCGGCGGCGGCGCGCTCGATCACCGCCAGGCTGTCGTCGCGGGAGGCGTCGTCGACGATGATCAGCTCCAGCTCGGCGAGGCTCTGGTCGAGCACCGAGCGGACCGCGGCGGCGAGATAGCGGGCGCCGTTGTAATTGGCCGTGACGACCGAGACGATCGGCCGAGGCCGGCTCATGACACCGCGTGCCTCGGAAGCGTCAGCAGGTCGCCGACCTTCCGCTCGCCGCCGTGGGTGATCAGCTGCGCCCAGAAGCCGGCGGACCAGCCCAGGTGCATGATCATGGCCGCGGGGCCGGACATCAGAATTGCGGCATCGCGCTTGCGGGCCGACAGCACCGCCCCGAAGCTCAGCGCCGTCAGCGCCCAGACCATGGCCGGGATCGCCAGCCACCAGAAGAGCGGCGCCAACGCCAGGCCGGCCACCGCCGGCGCGACCGCCAGCGGCAGCGCCTGACGGATCTTCAGCGGGGTATAGTGCTTGAGCACCGTCCGCGCCCGCCCCTTGCCGTAGCTGACGTACTGCTTCCAGAGCGCGCCGGCCGCGCGGCGCGGGTAGTAGCCGATCCGCACCTTGTCGGTCAGCCAGATCCGGCCGCCCTGCCTGGCGAGCCGCAGGTCCAGCTCGGCGTCCTCGTTGTGGCTGAAGCTCTCGTCGTAGCCGCCCACCGCCTCGAAGGCGGCGAGGTCGAACAGGGCATGGTGGCCGTGATCGACCCATTGGCCTTCGCTGGCCAGCCGGTGCGCCGAGCCGCCGGTGCCGAGCACGGAGTTCTGGGCCGCAGCCACCGCGCGCTGGAAGGCCTCCTCACCGACGGTGTCCATGGAGACCACCACCGAGGTCGCGCCCGTGCGCATGGCCTCCTCGATCAGGCGGGAGGCGTAGTTCCTCGGATAGTCGGCGTGCGCGTCGACGCGGAGCAGCCACGGGCGATCGCCGGCGATGGCCGCGGCGGCGAGGTTCAGGCCTGCGCTCTGCAGCCGGCCGGGGTTGTCGATCAGCCGCACGCGGGGGTCGCGCCGGGTGATCTCGCGGACGATGTCGCGGGTCTCGTCGGTCGAGCCGCCGTCGGCCACCACCACGAGGGGATCGACGAGGCCATCGTCGTCCAGCACCCGCTCGACCACCTCGGCGATCACCCGGGCTTCGTTGAGCGTCGGGATGACGATCAGCGCGCGCTTGCGGGGATCAGGCTCGACGGCGGCCTGCGGAGTCGGGGCTGCGTCCGGCAGGCGGATGAAGGCGGCGGGCTCCAGCGCCTCCCAGGCGCCCGGCCAGCGCGCCTGGGTCTCGCCGGCCATGCCGCGCGCCCCGGGCGCGAAGGATCGCGGCTCGTGGAACGAGCGGGGCTTAAAACCAGCGCGCGAGGACTTGCGCGGCGACGGCGTCGGCCCCTGGGGCTTAGGGCTAAGCATACTTTTCTAATCCGACTTCACTTGACCAGCGTCACTGCGGCGAAGCTTTCCACGTGACGCCGGAAAAACAGCCGCGCCGGGATAAGGTTCCGCTTGGTTACCAGCTTCTTGCAGCGCAGTTTCGATCTACCCGCGAGCGCGTCGTCCACGCCACGACCGGCGTGGTTGCAGCGCCCCACCGCGACCGCCAAGACCTAGGCGACAAGCTTTGCAGTAACAGCCGGAGCGTCTACTTGCAGGGCCCCCGCGGGCCCCGGCTGGGCGATGGCGCGCACCAGCGCCCGCGCCTCGGCGGCGTCGGCGACGAAGGCGCTAAGCGGGACCGCCTCCAGCTCGCGCCTCGCCTGGGCGTAGGCGGCCGGCGTCAGGGCCTCGAGCGCGGCCTCCAGCTCCGCGGGGCCGCCGAGCCGCAGGCCGAAACCGTGCGCTTCCAGGTAGCGGCCGGTCTGCACGTCCTTGAGGGCGATCGGCACGGCGCCGAAGCGGCTCGCCTCGTAGAGACGGTTCGGCAGCAGCCAGGAGGAGTTCAGCCCCTCCTCCATGTAGTCGATGGCCCAGCTGAAGTGGACCTCGCCGTAGAGCGCCGGCAGGTCCTCGGCCGCGTAGGCCCCGCCGAACCTCATGTTCGGAACGCCCGCCACCAGCCCCTCGAAGTCGCCGAACTCGGTGTAGGCCGGGCGGCCGTGGATCGCGACCTCCACGAGGTCGGGACGGCGCCGGGCGAGGTCGGCCAGGATGTCCAGGCTCCTGGCGCAGCGGATGGCGCCCATCCAGCCGATCCGCCACGGCGGCCCGGCCGCGCGCATGGGAGGCCTGGCCGCGGCCGCGCCGTCGAGCTCGAGCACCTTGTTCTCCACCAGCCGGGTGGGGATCGGCAGGTCGCGGCCGACGCCCTGCCGCGGCGCGAAATAGGCCGACAGGAAGGCCGGCGAGCTGACGATCAGGAGGTCGGCCCGGCGCATCAGCGCGCGCTCCACCGCCCGCATGGCGCGGCTCTTGACGCCCTCGCCCAGCATCAGCCGGTGGATGTCCAGGGACTCATAGGTGAGCGGGCCTTTCAGGCCGCAGGCGGCGCGGGCCGCGCTCGCCACCGCCAGCATCTCCAGGCTGCGCGCCATCACCGCCTCGCAGCCTTGCAGCAGCCGCTTCCAGCGGCCGGCGCCCAGGGCGGCCAACGCCGTGGCCCGCGCGCGGTGGCCCAGGCGGGCGTCGAAGGTCTCGCCCAGGTCCACGGCCAGCGCGCCGGCGATCGCTTCCGGCGGCGCGTCGGTGCGGTGGAATCCCAGGACGATCGGCTCGGCGCCGCCAGCCTGCAGCATCCGCACCCGCCGCCGCACCGCCGGGTCGTTCAGGTCATGGACGAAATAGGCCAGCTTCACGGCGTCGCGCCCCTGCCCCGCCGGCGCGCCCGGCGGTCCAAGCACGAAAACGCTCAGGCTGCGGTTTGGAGCCTTCGGTCCTAGAGCCCTTCCCACTCGCGTTGAATCAACGCGAGTGGACAAGAAGGGCTCTCACTCAGAAGCGACGACCCTGTTCATCCCACCTGACTTGCCTCAAGTCAGGTGGGACAGGGTCTAGTCGTCGAGGATCTCGCGCGCGGCCTCGCGCACCGACCGGCAGCCGGTCAGCACCATCGCCACGGTGAGCTCGGCGCGCAGGATCTCCAGGAGGCGCGCGACGCCCGCCTCGCCGCCGGCGGCCAGGGCATAGGCCCAGGGTCGGCCGACGAAGCAGGCCTTGGCTCCCAGCGCCAGCGACTTCAGCACGTCGAGCCCCGATCGCACCCCGCCGTCGACGAAGAGCTCCAGGTCGCCGCCGACCGCCTCGGCGATCCGCGGCAGGGCCGAGATCGAGGAGCGCACGCCATCCAGCTGCCGCCCGCCGTGGTTCGAGACCACCAGGCCCTGCACTCCCGCCCGCTGCGCGTCGCGGGCGTCGTGCGGATCCAGCACGCCCTTCAGCACGATCGGCCGGTCCCACTGCTCGCGCACCCAGTCGATGTCCCGCCAGGTGACGGAGCGGTCGAAGTTGGCGTTGATCCAGGCCAGGAAGTCGCCGACTTTCGCGCCCGACGCCAGCGCACCCTCGACGGAGCCCAGGGTGTGCGGCCGGCCGCGCGCCCAGACGTCCCACATCCACCCGGGGTGGCCGAGGCCGTCGAGCGCCTGCCGCAGCGCGGCGCCGATCCCGCTGGCGCCGGTGAAGCCGGAGCGGACGTCGCGGTAGCGGGCGCCGGTGATCGGCAGATCGACGGTGAAGACCAGCACCGGGCTCCCGGCGGCCTTCGCTCGCGCGATCAGCTCGCGCACATAGCCGCGGTCCTTCAGCATGTAGAGCTGGCACCAGGGCGCTGGGCCTGCGGCGGCGACCTCCTCCAGACTGCAGACGCCGACGGTGGAGAGGCAGAAGGGAACGCCCGCGGCGGCCGCGGCGCGCGCCGCCTGCACCTCGCCGCGGCGGTGATACATGCCGGCCATGCCCACCGGCGCCAGGCCGACCGGCATGGCGAGCGCCTGGCCCAGGACTTCGGTGGAGAGGTCGATTTCGGTCATGTCGCGCATGACCCGCTGGCGAAGCGTGATCGCCTCGAAGTCGGCGAAGTTGCGCTTCAGCGTCACCTCGGCGTAGGCGCCGCCGTCGATATATTCGAAGAAGATGTGCGGCAGTCGGCGGCGCGCCAGCGCCCGGAAATCCGCGACCGAGGCCGCGCGAGGAGCGGACCGGCTCAGAGGCGGAAGCCCTTGGCCGCCCACCAGGCGACGAAGCCCGCCACCACCACCGCCAGCAGCAGGCGCCAGGCGGGCGCGAAGCGCAGGCCCGGATCCTCGGAGAACCGCCCGCGGCCGGTGATCATCGGCCCGACCAGGTTCGACCGCTTGTAGGCCAGGTAGAACACCACCGCGAGGACGTGCAGCGCGACCAGCGCCTCCAGCGCCCAGAAGGTCCAGTGGTGCCAGGCGGCCAGCGTCCGCCCGGTGTCGAAGCTGACCTTGTCGGCGAGCGGGCCGGATT
>JAQGIJ010000510.1 GCA_028291285.1 Phenylobacterium sp.
TCGGGCGCGGTGTTCAAGGGGCTGACGCTCGGCATGAACGGCACGCAGCCGCTGCTGTTCGCCGCCAACTTCACGCGCGGCAAGGTCGAGGCCTTCGACAGCAGCTTCAACAAGGTGAAGAGCTTCACCGACCCGCTGCTGGGCCCGCTGTTCGCGCCGTTCAACGTGCAGACCCTGAACGGCCAGCTCTATGTGGCCTACGCCGTACGGCTGCCCGGCCAGAAGGACGAATTCGCAGCCCCGGGCCTCGGCGCCATCGACGTCTTCGACATGAGTGGCCACCTGGTGCGCCGGCTGAGCATAGGCGGGCGCCTCGACGCGCCGTGGGGCATGGCCATCGCCCCGGCCAGCTTCGGCAAGTTCGCCGGCGCCCTGCTGGTCGGCAACTTCGGCAATGGGCAGATCAACGCCTATGACCCGCAGACCGGCCGGCACCTGGGCGTGCTGCAGGCCGGCGATGGGAAAGTCGGCATCGACGGGCTGTGGGCGCTGCACACCGGCGCCAACGGCACCATCACCTTCTCCGCCGGGCCGGACGGCGAGAGCCATGGGCTGGTCGGCTCGATCGCGCCGATGGCCAGGGTCTGGGGCGGCGACGAGGTCGCGAGTCTCGCCGAAATGCATCACTGAGGCCGGGCCATGGCTCCCCGGCCTTCGGGCGCCCGCCGGCTGGCCGCAGCCGGCGGGGGGCTCCTGGCGCTCGCCGCCGGCATGGCGCTGCCATGCCGCGGCGCGGCCGCGCCCCGCGCGCCGGACGCGATCGCCGTGCGCAGCCTCATGGAGACGCGTTACGAGCGGCTGGTCCGCCAGCAGTGGGACCTCTCCTGCGGCGCGGCCGTGGTCGCCACCCTGCTGACCTATCAGCTGGGCGCGCCGGTCAGCGAACGCGAGGCGGCGCTCGGCATGCTGCGCACGGGCGACGGCCGGCTGGTGCGGGCTCGCCTCGGCTTCTCGCTGCTCGACCTGAAGCGGTTCGCCGCCAGCCGGGGCTTCGAGGCCGCCGGCTACGGCGATCTCACCCTGGACGAGCTGGTGGCGATGGCGCCGGCGGTGGCGCCGATGCGGGTGCGGGGCTTCGGCCATTTCGTCGTGCTGCGCGGCCGGCTGGGCGACCGGCTGCTGCTCGGCGATCCCGCCTTCGGCAACCGGACCATGGCGGTCGAGGACTTCGTGAAAGCCTGGCCGAGCCACATCGGCTTCGTGATCTTCCCGCCGGGCCAGCCGCACCCGCCCAACCGCATGGGGATCCCGCGCGAGCTCGCCGCCGCCCCGGCAGGCGCGGCGCTGCGCGGCGCCGAGGCCGGCCTGCGCCTGGCGGAGCGCGGACGATGAGACCGGCCGCCTGTCTCGCCATCGCGCTCGGCCTCGCCCTGGCCGGCGGCCCGCTCCGGGCGCAGCCCCTGACCCGGGAGGAGCTCGTCCAGGCGCTCGCCGCGCGCGACCACCAGATCGCCGACCTGGAACAGCGGCTGGCGGCCCTGGAGCGCGCGCGCGCCGCCCCGCCGATCACCACCCTGCCGCAAGCCTCCGCCGCCCCGCCCGCGGTGCCGGCGACGGCCCAGAGCGACGACGAGGCCGAGCTCGCGGCGCTGTCCCGCACCCTGGTCCAGCGCGGCGGCCTGGTGTTGCCGCCCTGGCGCGCGGAGTTCGTCCCCAGCTTCGGCTACGTGAACCGCGAGACCCAGGGCCTGGCGCTCGCCCCGACGCCGGAGGGCATCCCGACGGTGGCCGACCAGCGGCTGCGCGACGACCAGTTGCGGGCCTCGGCCACCTTCCGCCTCGGCCTGCCCTGGGCGAGCCAGGCGGAGGTCCGCGTCCCCTACGCCTGGCTGCGCCGTTCCCGTTCGCTCGGCGACGGGACGCAGGCGATCAACGAGGGCTCCGGGCTGGGCGACGTGGAGGTGACCTTCAGCCATCAGCTGGCGCGCGAGCGCGGCTGGCGGCCGGACCTGGTCGGCGCGGTCTCCTGGCGCTTCGACACCGGCCGCGACCCGTTCCGTGCCCGCGTGGCCGCCGTCGCGCCGGGGAGCGGGACCCAGGAGTTCGGCGCGCGGCTCACCGCCCTGAAGAGCAGCGACCCGATGGTGTTCTTCACCACCCTCTCCTACGCCCATGACCTGGCGGCGCAGGAATCGGCTGGCGCCATCCAGTTCGGCGACAGTATCGGCCTCGACCTGGGCGCCGTGCTGTCCGTCAGCCCGGAGACCTCGCTCACCTTCGGCCTGTCGCAGGCGTTCCGCAGCCGCACCCAGGTGGACCGGATCGCCGTGCCCGGCTCCGACACCGCCGCGGCCAGCCTGCTGCTGGGCTTCGACCGGGTGCTGACCCCCAACCTGCTCCTGGACCTGTCGCTGGGCGTGGGCCTGACCCGCGACGCGCCGGACTACACCATCCAGCTCTCCCTGCCGTTCCGCTTCCGCTGACCCGGCGCCTCAGCGGTGATCACCGCTGTCGCCGAAGAAATGCGGCCGGCGGGTGAAGTGGAAGGCGGCGGTGTCCAGCGCGTCGAGCGCAATGGCGATCGCGTGGTAGTCCCGGCCGAACGGCTTGCAGCAGCGCTGCAGGACCCGCAGCTGCGCCGCATAGGGCCTCAGCTTCTCGAACTCCTGCACCGGATCGGGAAGCCCGACATAGGTTTGACGCACCATCGAAAACGCCCGCACTGAACCAAGGAAGCCCGGAACATATCAGGAACGAGATGACCCAACGACTCCACCGCGGTTGCACTCGCGTGCGATCAACGCCTGGGCGCGAACTGCGCGCTAGTGGCGGGCCGCGGGCGGGCCGGCGGGGATCGGCGAGGGCGCGGTCACGCCGACGGCCTTGAGCAAGGCCTGGGCCAGCTCCCGCGCCTGATCGCGCGAGAAGTTGAAGGCGAGCGCGCCGCCGGCCTTCGGCGCCAGCCCCACGACCACCGCCTCGCCCGCGGTCACGCCCACGCGCCAATCCGCCACAGGGATGGTCGGATGCTCCGCCTCGCCCGCCGCCGGCAGGGCCTGCCCCGCGAGCCCGACGCAGACGCTCAGCAGCGACATCAGCTCCGCCGCCGGCAGCAACAGGGTGACCGGACCGGCCTCGCCGTCGAACGCCAGAAGGGCCGCCTTCCTCTCGTCGTCGAGGAGGCCGCCAGCCACACAGATTACGGAAAATGCGTCGGACGATTCGGACACGGACGCCTCTCAATCGCCGCCAGCATGGCCGATCCGACCGCCCACGTCTGCCAACCGCCCCGCGCTGCGACGCGGTGCTCAACCGGCGGTAATCCATCCTCGGTCGCCAAGGGCCCGGGGGTCCGCCTTGCCAGCCCGCCCGGCCTTCGCCCAAATGAGACGCGGAGGCCCGATGCGCGAAGACACACCTGTACGGCTGGCGGTGGACCACGGCCTGGCGCGAATCACCCTGGCGAGGCCGCAGGCCGGCAACGCCATCGACCCGGCGCTCTGCCGCGCGCTGCGCCGGGCGGCGGAGGCCTGCGCCGCCGACGGCTCGGTGCGCGCCGTGCTGCTGGCGGCGGAAGGCCGCGCCTTCTGCGTCGGCGGCGACCTGGCGGCCTTCGAGGCGGCCGGTCCCGGCCGGCCGCAGATGCTCACCGGCCTCGCCGAGGACCTTCACGCGGCCGAGCAGGCGCTTCGCGGGATCGACGCGCCGGTGGTCTGCGCGGTGCAGGGTGCTGCGGCCGGCGCCGGCTTCAGCCTGGCCATCGGCGCGGACCTCGTGCTGGCGTCGGACAGCGCGAGCTTCACCCTCGCCTACACCGCCATCGGCCTGTCGCCGGACGGCGGCGCCACCTATCTGCTGCCCAGGCTGGTCGGCCTGCGCCGCGCCCAGGAGCTGATCCTGACCAACCGCCGGCTGACCGCCGCCGAGGCGCTCGACTGGGGCCTGGTGACCGAGGTCGTCCCGCAAGCCGAGCTCGCCGCCCGGGCAGAGGCGCTGGCGCAACGTCTGGCGGCGGGGCCGACGCGCGCCTTCGGCGCCGCCAAGCGGCTGCTGGCCGACAGCTACGGCCGCGACTTCCGCAGCCAGGTCGACGAGGAAGCGCGGTGTATCGCGGGCCTTTCCGGCGAGGCCGACGCCGCCGAGGGCATCGCCGCGTTCCGCGCCAAGCGGGCGCCAGCGTTCACCGGCCGGGCGGGGGGCTGAGCCCCTAGCCTTTCCAGGCCTGGCGATGTTAGGTCCGCCACATGCCTTCCGCTCCCCGTCTCCGCCTCGCCGCGGCCGCCCTCCTGGTGACCGCCAGCGCGCTCTCCGGCTGCGTGACCCCGAAAGCCAAGCCTAAGATCAGCCAGGCCGTGCTGGACGCCCGAGCGCACCGCGACGCGCCCGCCACGCCCGCCTGCCCGCAGACACCCCTCGCCGAGATCCCGCCGGTCATGGTGGGTTACGCCTTCAACGACGCCGCCCTGCCCGACGTCACCGGCCAACCGCTGGCCGAGGCGGCCCGCTGGCTCGCCTGCCATCCGGCGACCGCCGTGGCGATCAAGCCGGACGCCGACAGCCACGGGACCCCGGCCGAGCAGGACGCCTTGGCGAGGGCTCGCGCCGAGGCCGTGCAGGCGTATCTCGCCAGCCAGGGCGTCACGGGCGATCGCGTCCGCCTGCTGGCCCGCGGCGCCCCCGAGCCCGCCGGCGACCATCTCGTGATCCGCGCCGAAGGGCGGCGGTGGTAAGCTTCCCGCGCGGCCCGGGGGAACCCGGCCGCGCACCGGCGGTTCGAGACTTGCGAAAGGGGTCCCGCCATGGATGAGCCTGTTGCGCACGAACGCGACATCTCCAGCTCGCGTGAGCCGTCCCGCTCCGGAGGCGAGCGGCCGCGGTTCACCGCGGTCGACCCGGCGACGGGCCAGCCCGGGCGGTCCTACGAGGGCCACACGCCCCGGGAGGCGCACGCCATCGCCGCGCGGGCCCGCACCGCCTTCGAGAGCTGGCGGCGGACCGACTTCGCCCACCGCTCGGCCCTGATGCGCAAGGCCGCCGAGGTGCTGCGGCGGCGCGCCGACGAGTTCGCCGAGCTGATGACCGCGGAGATGGGCAAGACCCGCACCGAGGGCCTGGCCGAGGTCGAGAAGTGCGCCTTCAACTGCGACCACTTCGCCGGACACGCCGAGACCTACCTTGCCCGGCGGCCGGTGGACCTGGGCGGCCCCAAGGCTTTCGTCACCTACAATCCGCTGGGGGTGATCCTGGCGATCATGCCCTGGAATTTCCCCTTCTGGCAGGTCTTCCGCTTCGCCGCGCCGACGCTGATGGCCGGCGATGCGGCGGTCCTCAAGCATGCCTCCAGCGTCCCCGGCTGCGCGCTGGCCATCGAGGAGGTGTTCCGCGAGGCGGGCTTCCCGGCCGACCTGTTCCGCACCGCGCTCATTCCCAGCCGGGACGTGCGCGCCCTGATCGAGGACCCGAACATCGCCGCCGTCACCATCACCGGCAGCGTCGCGGCCGGGCGCGAGGTGGCCAGCGCCGCGGGCGGGGTGCTGAAGAAGGTGGTCCTCGAGCTCGGCGGCTCCGACGCCTATCTCGTGCTGGAGGACGCCGACATCGACAAAGCCGCCCAGGTCTGCGCCGCCGCGCGGATGGTCAACGGCGGCCAGAGCTGCATCGCCGGCAAGCGCTTCATCGTCGTGAGGGCCGTTCGCGAGGCCTTCGAGCGCGCCCTGGCCGAGAAGATGTCGGCCTATCAGATGGCTGACCCGCGCGACCCGGCCACCAAGCTCGGGCCGATGACCAGCGTCCACGCCCGCGACGACATCCACGACCAGGTGCAGAAAAGCCTGAGGCAGGGCGCCAAGCTGCTGTGCGGCGGCGTGGTCCCGGACAAGCCCGGCGCCTGGTATCCCGCCACCGTGCTGACCAACGTCCGCCCGGGCCAGCCGGCCTATGACGAGGAGGTCTTCGGGCCCGTGGCGGCGGTGATCGAGGCGCCGGACGAGGCGGAGGCGATCCGCATCGCCAACGCCTCGGAGTTCGGCCTGGGCTCCGGCGTCCTGACCGGCGACCTGGCGCGCGGCGAGCGCATCACCGCCGACGAGCTCGAAGCCGGCATGAGCTTCGTCAACGCCAACGTCCGCTCCGACCCGCGCCTGCCCTTCGGCGGGGTCAAGCACTCCGGCCACGGCCGCGAATGCTCGGACTTCGGCATCCACGAGTTCGTCAACATCAAGAGCGTGCTGGTCCAGGCCTGAACGCCTGAAGGAGATCAGGCCCAGAAGGAGATCAGGCAATGGAAGTAGGATTCATCGGTCTGGGGAGCATGGGCTCCGCCATGGCCTCCAACCTGGTGCGCGCCGGCCATCAGGTGCGTGTCTGGAACCGCACCAAG
>JAQGIJ010000511.1 GCA_028291285.1 Phenylobacterium sp.
TCCGGCGGCAGGTCCTCGGTCAGGTCCTGCCATGTTGGATTGAACCGCTCGATCAGCTCCAGCTTCCAGGCGCGGTTCCATTTCTTCATCGCGCGTTCGCGGTGGAAGGCGGCGGAGCGGGTCTCGAGGACTTCGTAGTAAACCAGCGTCTTCACGCCATAGCGGTGGGTGAAACTCTCGCCGTCGCCCTCCTGGTGCTGCCAGGCGCGACGGCTGATGCTGTCGGTGTGGCCGATGTAGAGCGTGCCGTTGCGCTGGCTGGCGAGGATGTAGACGTAGAAGGCCAAAATCAAAAAAGCCTGGGTCCCGCTTTCGCGGGGAGGAGCCGGAGCAAAGCCTCCGCCAAATTCAGGTCTTCACGAAGGGCAGGCTGGTGGTGGGGGGTTGGCCCATGGCGAGCAGCGCATTGGCGACGGCGGGGCCGATGACGGGGGTGCCGGGCTCGCCGGCGCCGGTGGGCGGATTGGCGGAGGGGACGAGGTAGGTCTCCACCGTCGGCGCCTCGGAGTTCCGCAGCACGCGGTAGCCGTCGAAGTTCTTCTGGTCGACCTGGCCGTTGGTCAGGGTGATCTTGCCGAACAGGGCCGCGGAGAGGCCCAGGCAGGTGCCGCCCTCCATCTGCGCGGCGATCTGGTCCGGGGCCACGGCGACGCCGCAGTCGATGGCGGTCACCACCCGGCCGACCTTGGGGACGCCGTCCTGCAGCTTGACCTCGGCGACCTGGGCCACGACCGAGCCGAAGCTCTCGTGCACTGCGACCCCGCGGGTCCAGCCGGCCGGCGCGGGCGTGCCCCAGCCGGCCTTCTCGGCGGCGAGGTTGAGCACCGCCAGGTGGCGGTTGGCGCCCGCCTTTGTGTAGAGCGCGCGGCGGTAGGCGACGGGGTCCTTGTTCGCCGCCTTCGCCAGCTGGTCGATGGTGTGCTCCATGACGAAGGCGTTGTGGGTCGCGCCCACCGAGCGCCACCAGAGCACCGGCACCTTGCCGTCCGGCAGGATCACCTGGGCGTCCACCACCGGCGTCGCCTTCAGGTAGGGCGAGCCGAGCGTACCTTCCACGGCGGTCTGGTCGATCTTGCCGCCGCCCATGGGCGAGCCCTTCATGATCGACTGGCTGACGATGCGGTGGCGCCAGGTCGCCGGCAGGCCGTCCTTGTCGACGGTGACCCGCACGGCGTGGTGGATCAGCGGCCGGTAGTAGCCGCCGGTCATGTCGTCCTCGCGCGTCCAGACAAGCTTCACCGGCCGCCCGCCGCCGACCTTCTTGGCGATGTGCACGCACTCGGCGACGTAGTCGGACTGGAAGTTCGCGCGCCGCCCGAAGCTGCCGCCGGCGAACAGGGTGTCGATGGTGATCGCGCCGGGCAGGTTGCCGACGATCTTTGCGGTGTTCAGCTGGTCCAGCGTCGGGAACTGCGAGCCGTGGATCAGGTGCGCCGAGTTGCCCTTGACGATCGCCACGCAGTTCATCGGCTCCATCGTGGCGTGGGCCAGGTAGGGGAAGTCGTAGGTCGTCTCGACCACGGCCGCGCCGTTCGCCGCCGTGCCCGCGTCGCCGCGAGCATCGAACGCCTGCCACTTCAGGTCCCCGGCCGGAGCCTTGCCGGCCGCGAGGTCGCGGTAGGCGGCGGCGATCTGGTCGGTGGAGCGGGTCTCCGCCTGGCTGTCGTCCCAGCTGACCTTCAACGCGTCGCGGCCCTGTCGGGCGGCGTAGGTGGACTGCGCCACCACGGCGACGCCCGTGGGGATCTGGAAGACGTCGACCACCCCCGGGACCTTGCGCGCGGCGGTGGCGTCGAACCTCGTCACCTTGCCGCCGAACCGCGGGCTGTGCGCCACCATCGCGGTCAGCATGTTCGGCAGGTGGACGTCCTGGGTGAATTGCGCCTGTCCGGTGGACTTGGCCGGCGTGTCCTTGCGCCGGACCTTGTCGGTGCCGACCAGGGTGAAGGTCTTGGGATCCTTCAGCGTGGGCGTCTGCGGCGGGGTCACCTTGGCGGCGTCGGGCAGCAGCTGGGCGAAGCTCGCCTGCTTGCCGGACTTCGCATGGCCGACGATGCCGTTCTGCACGGTGATCTCGCCGGCCGGCGCGTTCCAGGTCTTGGCCGCGGCCTGGACGAACATGGCGCGCGCCGCGGCGCCGGCGGTGCGCAGCTGGGTCCAGGAGTTGGCGATGGCGGTGGAGCCGCCGGTGCCCTGCACCTTGATCAATGTGTTGGCGTAGATGCTGGCGTTGGCGGGCGCCTGCTCGATGCGCACCTTGCTCCAGTCGGCGTCCAGCTCCTCGGCGACGATGGCGGCGAGGCCGGTGCTCGAGCCCTGGCCGAACTCGATATGCTTGGAGACCACCGTCACCCAGCCGTCGGGCGAGACCTTCAGGAACGGGCCGAAGGCGCCGATGTCCTTCTTCGCCCCCAGGCTCATGATGTCGGCCGGCGAGCAGCCGACCAGCAGGGCGCCCCCGGTGAAGGCGGCGCCGATGCGCAGGGCGTCCCGGCGGGAGAGGCCGGCGGATTTCATGGGCTTGTTCATGATCGCGTCCCCCTCAGACCTGCGGCGCCGACGCCGGCGCGGGCGTCGGTGGCACCGGCAGCTCGGGCGCGGTCACCGCCACCGACGGCAGGCCCGCCGCCTCCTTGATGGCGGCGCGGATGCGCTGGTAGGTCCCGCAGCGGCAGATGTTGCCGTCCATGGCCGCGCTGATCTCCTCGTCGGTGGGCTTGGGCGTCTGGGAGAGCAGGGCTGTGGCGCTCATCAGCTGACCCGACTGGCAGTAGCCGCACTGCGGAACCTCGTGCTTCACCCAGGCGACCTGCAGCGGATGGTTCCCGCCCAGGCTCTCGATGGTGGCGACCTGGCCCGCGCCCACCGCCGAGATCGGCGTCTGGCACGAGCGCACCGGCTGGCCGTTCAGCAGCACCGTGCAGGCCCCGCACTGGGCGATGCCGCAGCCGTACTTGGTCCCGGTGAGCTGAAGCTCGTCGCGCAGCACCCACAGCAGCGGCGTCTCCGGCGCGGCCTGCACCGGATAGGCCTTGCCGTTCACCTGCAGATTGATCGCCATGCTGAACTCCCGTCTGCCGCGTTGAACCCATGCTAGCGCCGTTCCGACGAGGCCGTAAGTCGCCGCCGGTGGCTCTTGCGGCGCGGCGCCGCTAGAGATGGGCCAAGCCCAGATTCGAGGGTCGCCTTCGAGGTCGCCGTGGACGCCTTCCCCGCCTTCTTCCCCCTCGCCGGCCGCACGGTGGTAATCGCTGGCTCCGGCGAGGCCGCGGAGGCCAAGGCAAGGCTGTTCGCGGGCTCTCCCGCCGAGCTGCGCCGGATCGAAGGGCCGGCCATGGTCCAGGCGCAGAGCTATGCGGGCGCGGCGCTGGCCTTCGTCGCCACCGAGGACGACGCGCTGGCCCGCGAGGCCGCCGCCGCGGCGCGCGCCGCCCACGTGCCGGTCAACGTCGTCGACCGGCCCTCGCTCTGCGACTTCACCACCCCGGCCGTGATCGACCGCGGCGAGGTGGTGGCGGCGATCGGCACCGGCGGCGCCTCGCCGATGCTGGCGACCCTGCTGCGCCACGACATAGAGGCCCGCGTGCCGGAGGGCGCCGGCCGCGTCGCCGCCCTGTTCCGCCAGACGCAGGTGGAGGTCCGCCGGGCTCTGCCCGAC
>JAQGIJ010000539.1 GCA_028291285.1 Phenylobacterium sp.
ACGCCGCCGCGGCATTGGGCGGAGACCTGGCGGGCCAGGAAGCCCGGCCGCGCGCCCCACTCGAGCCCCGTGGCGTTGGCCGCGCCCAGGGCGAGCCGGGCGGGCGCGGGGGCGTCCGTCAGCGTGCCCAGGATCGGGTTGAAGCAGAGCGCCGGACGACCGTCGAGATTGACCAGCTCGCCGCCCGGCCCCCAGACGAGCGCCCGGTCGAGCAGGATCCTGGCGCGCTGGTCCTGGCCGTCCTGAACGCTGGCCCAGGCGGCCAGGCAGCCCGCCTCCCCCTTGCGCCGGCAGGGCGGGATCGGCGGGTAATCGGCCGGCGCGGCCGTCTCGATCAGATAGGCGGCCGCCAGCCTGCGCTTCAGGGCCGGGTCCGGCGCCACCACCTCGGACAGCAGCCGCTCGGCCAGCACCCCGCCCTGCTCGACGCCGACGATGACGAACGGCCGGTCCTGGCCGAAGCGGGCGAGGTAGGCGCGGAAGGCCCGCTCCACGTCGCCATAGGCGAAGGCGCGCGCGTCGCGGGCGTCCTCGCGCAGGGTCATCAGGCTGTAGAGGCTGGCCTGCCGGTAGCGTGGCGCGAACACCCGCCCGACCTCCGCAAAGGGGCCGGCGTAGTTGGGCGCCATCACTCGCCGGAAGACCCGTTCGGACTTCTCGTCCGTCACCGGCCCGTTCCAGTCCTTGCCGCCGTCGAAGGTGGTAGGCGAGATGAAGAAGACGTCCGCCGGCGGGTCCATGGCCGTCGGCGCCTGGGCGTGCGCCGGCAGCAGCGCCCAGGTCGCGTCACGGGCATAGTCGGGCGCGGGGGGCGGCTTGTAGGTTTGGAACGGCGTCTTCGGATCGAGCGCCGTGCGCATCAGGTCGTCCCAGAAGACCCCGGTCGCGACGCCCAGCACCAGCACGAGCCCGAGCAGGGCGAGCGCCAGCCAGCGGATCGGTCGCGCGCGCGCCTCGACCATGGCTCAGCGGTAGGGGTCCGGCTGGCTGAGGTAGCTTCCCACGTAGTCGCCGATCCCCTCTTCCAGTCCGGTCATCGGCTTGGGATAGCCGGCGGCCATCAGCCGGCTCATGTCGGCCTGGGTGAAGTACTGGTACTTGTCGCGGATCGCCGGCGGCATCGGCGTGTACTCGATCTGCGGCTCGCGTCCGGCGGCCTGGAAGACCGCCGTGGCCATGTCGGCGAAGCTCCGCGGCTGGCCGCTGCCGAGGTTGAAGACGCCGTTCACCTGCGGATTGCGGATCAGCCAGTCGATGACCTCGGCGGCGTCGCGCACATAGACGAAGTCGCGCATCTGGCCGCCATCGGCGACGTCGTCGCGGTAGCTCTTGAACAGCTGCACCGAATGGCCGTCGCGGACATGCGGCCAGATCTGCGCCGCCACCGATTTCATGGAAAGCTTGTGCTCTTCGTTGGGCCCATAGACGTTGAAGAACTTCAGCCCCACCCACTGCGGCGGCGCATAGTCGCGCGAGGCCTGACGCGCGGCGAATAGGTCGAACAGCGCCTTCGACCAGCCGTAGGTGTTCAGCGGCCGCAACCTGGCCAGCGCCTCGTAGTCGTTGTCGTCGGTGAAGCCGTGCTCGCCCGCGCCGTAGGTGGCGGCGGAGGAGGCGTAGATCAGCCGCCGCTGGCGGTCGGCGCACCAGCGGAACAGGTCCCGCGACAGGGTGAAGTTGGAATGCACGATCTTGTCGGCGTCCGGCTCAGTCGTGGACGAGACCGCGGCCATGTGGATCACCACCTCCACGTCGCGCCAGCGCTTCTCCAGCCAGTCGAACATCTCTTCCGGCGCCACGAAGTCGCCGATCGGATGCTTGGCGATGTTGCGCCACTTGCCGCGCTCGGCCTCGCGCAGACGGTCGCAGACCACCACGTCGAGGCTGCGGTCCTCCGCCAGCCTGGCTGCGATGTTGGAGCCGATGAAGCCGGCGCCGCCGGTGACGAAGGCGATCCGGCGGGTCATGCCTGCTCCCTGTCTGGTCGCTTTGGATTGGGCCGCGACATGCGGGCGATGGCGGCGGTCGTGGAATAGCCCTCGACGATTTCGGCGAGCCGCACCTCGCCGCCCCAGGACTTCACGAGGTCCCCTCCGACCACCTGATCTTCGGCGTAGTCCGCGCCCTTCACCAGCACGTCGGGTCGCGCGGCTTCGATCAGCCGGACCGGCGTCGGCTCCTCGAACGGCACGACGAGGTCGACGGACCCTAGGCCGGCCAGCACCAAGGCGCGGGATTCCAGGTCGTTCACCGGCCGGCCCTCGCCCTTCAGGGCGCGGACCGAGGCGTCGGAGTTCAGCCCCACGATCAGCCGGTCGCACCATTTGCGGGCCTGGGCGAGGTAGGCCACGTGGCCTTTGTGCAGGATGTCGAAGCAGCCGTTGGTGAAGCCGACGCGCAGGCCCTTGGCGCGCCAGCGGGCGACCTCGTCGGCCATCCGCTGGGCGGTGGCGACCTTGGCCTCGGCCGGCGCCATGTGCGCGCTGATCGCCGCCTCGACCAGCTCCTCGGGCGCGACGGTCGCGGTGCCGACCTTGGAGACGGCCACGCCGGCCGCCAGCTGGGCGAAGCCGATGGCGTCCTCGATCGGGGCGTCCGCTGCCAACGCCAGGCCGAGCGCCGCCAGCGTCGTGTCGCCTGCGCCGGAGACGTCGAACACCTCCCGGGGCTGGGTGGCGAAGTGGCGGACGGGCTCGCCGCGCACCGCCAGCGACATGCCCTTGCCCGCCCGGGTGACGAGGATGGCCTTGGCCTCCCAGAGCTCCAGGGCGCGGGCCAGCGCCGCCTCGACCTCGGCGTCGGTCCCGGTGGGCAGGTCCGTGGCGTTGGCCAGCTCGGCGGCGTTGGGCTTGATCAGGTCGACCGCGCCATAGCGGGCGAAGGAGCGGGCCTTGGAATCCACCACCACCTTGCCGCCGCACGCCCGGGCGGCCTCGCGGCAGGCGGCGATCACCGCGTCGGTGACGACGCCCTTGCCGTAGTCGGAGAGCAGGATCGCGCCGCAGCCCTCGGCCACGTCGCGGATGGTGCGGATCAGCCGCTGCTCGACCTCGCCGGAGACTGGGCGGCTCTCCTCCAGGTCGACGCGCAGCAGCTGCTGGCCCCCGGAGACGAAGCGGGTCTTCAGCGTGGTCGGGCGGCTGGCGTCGGTGACCAGATAGCCCTCGACGCCGTCTTCCTCGCCGACCAGCCGCAGCGCCTCGTGACCCTCGGCGTCGCCGCCGATCAGGCCGGTCAGCGCCACCGCCCCGCCCAGCGCCGCGACGTTGCGGGCGACATTGCCGGCGGCGCCCAGCATGACCAGCTCGCGCTTGCGGGCCAGCACCGCGATCGGCGCTTCCGGCGAGACCCGGGTCACCTCGCCATAGACGAAGCGGTCGACCATCAGGTCGCCGACGCAGGCGACCCGGCGGCCCGGGACC
>JAQGIJ010000548.1 GCA_028291285.1 Phenylobacterium sp.
CTCGATCATCATCGGCTCCAGCCTGAGCCGCACGCTCACCGGCAATGCGCCCCTCCTGGGCACGCTCGCGGCCACGAGCCTGCTGCTCGCCATGCACTGGGCGCTGGGGCAGGCCGCGGCGCGCTGGAGCGCCGTCTCGCGGGCGGTGGAAGGCCTTCCCATCCCGCTGGTCCGCCACGGCCAGGCCGATGTGCGGGCGATGCGGCGCTGGAGCATCAGCACGGCGGACCTGGACGAGGCGCTGCGTCAGCGCGCGCTCCACCACCTGAGCGAGGTCGAGACCGCCATGCTGGAGCCCAGCGGCTCGATCAGCCTGATACCGGAGAAGGCCGCTGGCGGCGCCGCGCCGGTCCGCCCGCCCGGGCGGCGTCCCCCTGGGTGAGCTTGAGTGGCCAGCCGCGGGGGTGCTAGCACCCAGGGCGCCCATGACCGAAGCCCGCGCCCTCAGGCCCTTCTTCGAACCGAGCGAGGCCGGCTTCGTCCCGAGCGCGCTCTGCGGCAGCCCATGGGGTCCGGGCCAGGTGAACGGGGCGGCCGTCGGCGGTCTGATGGCCCAGACCCTCATCGACGCTCACCCGCCGCAGGGCATGAACATCGCCCGCTTCACCCTCGACATCCTGCGCCCGCCGCCGATGGCGCCGATGCGCGCGACGTGGCGCCCGCTGCGCGACGGCCGCCGCACCGTGGTGCTGGAGGGCTGGCTCACGGTGGGCGAGACGACCTACGCCCGGGCCAGCGCCCTCTTCGTCCGCCGCGCCGACGAAGGCGCGCCGGCGACCGTGTTCACCCCGCCCTCGCCCCTGCCGGAAGAGGTGGGCGAGGCCGAGCTGATGATGTCGCTGAGGACCGGCATGGAGCCCCGCCTGCTGCAGCGCGGGTCGCCCGGCGGCGAGCCCCGTCTCGGGCGGGCCTGGATCCGGCCGCTGACCCAGGTGGTCGCCGGGCGCGCGCCCGACCCCTTCGTCGCCGCCGCCATGGCCGCGGATTTCGGCGGCGGCCTCTCCAACGGCATCGACCGCAGCGCCTGGATCTCGCCGAACATCGACATCGCCATCCACTTCGTGCGCCCGCCGCGCGATCTCTGGATCCTCTCCGAGGCCACCACCCTGCTGCCCGGCAACGGCTCGGCGCTGACGGAAAGCCAGCTCAGCGACCGCTTCGGCCCGTTCGGCCGGGCGCACCAGATCCTCGCCGTCACCGCCGTGCGGCCGCGCGCGGAGGCCGGCGCGTGAGCCACGCCTACTTCCGGTGCGACGGCGACCTGCTCGTCCCCGACCGCACCGTCCGCGGACCCTGGAACCCCGACCACCAGAGCGGGCTCGCCATCGCCGGCCACCTCGCCCGCGCCATCGAGGCCATGCCGAGTCCCGCGCCGATGCGGACCGCGCGGCTGACGGTGGATTTCCTGGGCGCCGTCCTGATGCGACCCACCGCCGCGGAGACCCGCATCGTCCGCGACGGCAAGCGGCTGCAGATCGTCGAGGCCTCGCTCTGGGTGGACGGGGCCATGGCCGCGGTGGCCACCGGCGTGCGCCTGGCGGAGAGCGAAGGCCCGGCGGTCCCCTCGCCGCAGCTCGCCTGGCCAGGCCCTGAGGACGCGCCCCGGGTCCCCGTCGCGCCCTATTTCGACGCCGGCCATCCGCTGGAGACGCGGGTGATCCAGCGCGCCACCGCGGACGGTGCGCCCGGCGTCTTCTGGTCGCGCTTCAACACCGCCTTCGTGGAGGACGAGCCGACCTCGCCGCTGATCCGCGCCTGCATGGCCGCCGACATCGCCACCGGGGCCGTCGCGACCTCCGCCACCCGCAGCTGGCGCTACCCGAACGCCGACCTCTCGGTCTATCTCGCGCGCGCGCCGCTGGGGGACTGGCTGCTTGCCGAGGCGCACATGGACATCGCCAGCGAGGGCGTGGCCATGACCCGCTCGACGCTGGCCGACGAAACCGGCGTCTTCGGCTATTCGCGCCAGACCCTGGTGCTCTCCCGGGCCAAGGCCGAGGCCTGAGGCCGCCTGCCCGCACCCGGCCACCTTCCGTTAACCGTGCCGCCGATAGCGTCAGCCTCGGACTTTGAGTCTGCAGAAGGGCGAGCCATGAGGACCGTTGCCGTGCTACTGGCCGCCTCGCTGCTTGCGGCCGCGCAGGCGCACGCCGAGGGGCCCGCCACCGACGCCGCGACCGCCGCCACGCCCGTCCACCGCAAGGCGGTGGCGAAGCCTGCCGCGAGCACGGTCAAGGCCGCCGCGAGCCCAGCAACCACGCCTGCGCCCAAGCCGATCGCGCCGCCCACCCCCGTGGCGGCCGCGCCATTGCCCCCCGTCGGCGCCGGCGGCGCGGTGAGCGCGCCCGTGACGGTCACGGCCCAGCGTCAGCCGCTCACCGACTGGCGCCCGCTCGACGCGGAGAACGCCCTGGTGATCGACACCGGGAAGGGCCGGATCGTCGTCGAGCTTCGACCCGAGGTCGCCCCGCTGGCCGTGGCCCGCGTGAAGCGGCTCGCCCGCAGCCTCTTCTACGACGGCCTGCTGTTTCTCCGCGTGGTCGAGGGCTTCGTCGCCCAGACCGGCAATCCCGACAACCTGGACGGCGGCAAGAGCCTGGAGCCCAACCTGCCGGCCGAGTTCACCTTCCGCCTCGGCGCGGAGGTCCCGCGCACCATCGCCGCCCGCCCGCAGGGCGAGAGCGAGGGCTTCATCGGCGCCCAGCCCTATGTCTCGGTGGACGAGCAGCGGATGGCGATGTCGCCCGACCGCCGGGTCAGCGCCTGGGGCGCCTATTGCGCCGGGGTCATGGGCATGGGCCACGACGCCGATCCCGACAGCGGCAACAGCGAGCTCTTCTTCATGCGCGAGACCACGCGCAGCC